>JAGGSX010000184.1 GCA_021158865.1 Thermoplasmata archaeon | reverse complement strand
GAAATACGGCATATTATATGAAATTTATTGAAGGAAATAGCCCCGCCAGGATTTTCTTGCAATGCAATTCGAACCTGGGTCGCGAGGTCCAGAGCCTCGCATGATTGACCACTACACTACGGGGCTATCGTATTGTAAAATTGAATATGAATATAAATTTTTACACTAAAATCCCATAAATTATGATTGTTGCAATCAGTATAAGTAATGAAGGAGGCAATATCAATCTATAAAAGCCAGCAAATTTTGGTTTGAAATATTCATAAGTAACTGCTATGCATAAATGCAATGGAGAAATTAAATAACCCATGAACGATGATATAAATAAAATAATTACAAGTTGCTCATTCATTATTGAAGAAAACATTGGATATAATATGCCGACTGCCGCCAGATTGTGGGCTGTTATGATTCCAATAAAAAATGAAAGCAAAGGTATTAAAATTATGGGCTGGAGAAAATTTAGATATTCGGGCAAAATTCTTGGTATGCCCATTGCTATTATTATATTTTTGAAAAACATTATACCAAATATCGCTAAAGCTAAAGATAAGCTCGCTCCTTTAAAAAAACTTATTTTTTTCTTTGACATTAAAACTGCTGCAATTATTCCCGCTGGAAGGGCTATTAAATATGATGCATAAATTGAAATTACAAAAGATAATGGTATTGCAATTGAAATTGGCAAAATTATTGGAATAAGCCCCTTCAAATTTCCGCTATCATTTCCTTCCATCTTGTTATTTTTGTATTTATAGATAAATACATAGCCCACAAAAAAACTTAACAAAAATATTGGCGATTGCAGAATAATGAGTTTATATATATTTATATTAGACAGCTCGGAAATTAAAATGAGGGAGGTGGATAAAGGAAACACAAGAAATCCAATGTGACGATACCATAAATTAACAACCATCATTTTTTCAGATGACATACCAACTTTTTTTCCCTGTTCATATACAATTGGAGCAGAAAGGAGGGCGCCGCCCGGCACAGGCAACAAGCCCAATATAGATGGAATTGCGATAAGCATCCCCCTACTTGACAACTTTTTTTCCATTCCTGTAATAAGATTTTTTATAAGCCCGCTATCTTCCAGAATTGTTGCAAGCATTTTTATCAAAACAACAATAATCATTAAAGCAATAACCCTAAAATCAGTTATGGTATTTAAAAAAACTTCCCCAATTTTATTCACATTTGCGATAGAAAGTAAAAGAGAGCCAATTATCATTGCAATTCCAAAATTTTTTCTATTTGCTATCAAAAAAATGATGGCAACAAAGCTTGCTATGAATAATGCCATTGTTATAGCTTCATTCACCTTATCATCCTTTTCTTGCCCCTTCCAAGCAAAACAACTCTTGAATCCGCTCTTTCATCCTCAATTTTATATCCAAGCAATTCAGCAATTCTTTCTCCGAATTTTTTTACTTCTTCATGGGATGGCATGTTTTCCATTTTAAGTTTTTCTCTTGAATATCCTAAATAAACATACCCTTTCGGTTCTATAAACCATGGCTCTGCTTTTTCATCCAATTTTGCATATTGTTCTTCATATCCAAGATTCCATTTTTTTATTAAAGTATGCCTTATGACAGTCCTTGTATTTAACGATGGCAACAACTCCAGAGTTTTGTTTATCCTTTCCCATCCTTTTGAAATTACAGGGCAATTCAATTTTTTATATATTTCCTCATTTGGAGCGGTTATGCTCACATACAATTGAGTTGGTAATGTATCCATTTTCTCTAAAACATTTGGCATTGTCCCATTTGTCACCAAAAAAGTTGTCATTCCACGCTTATGGCATTCTTCAAAAAAATCACTTAGATAGGGATATAAAGTTGGTTCTCCTGTTAGCGAGCAGGCTATGTGTTTTGGATTCATTGCTTCTTCCCACTTTTTTTTGTCAACTTTGCTATTTCCTTTATATCCAGATAACAACCTTTGCTGAGCTTTTATACTTTCTTCGCATATAAATTGTGCATCATCAGCATGGCTTTTTGGCAATGTTGCAATGTTAAATCCTTGAAAACGCCAGCAATATAAACAACGCTGGGTGCATTGAATTGCTGTAGGAGTCATTTGAAGGCAACGATGGCTTTTAATTCCATAAAATGTATTTTTATAACAATCTCTTCCATGCAATAAAGATTGCCTTAGCCAGTAGCATAACTTAACTGCTGAATGTTTCCCAACGATAGCATATCCTTGTTTTTTTAATATCTTAAGCTCATCGTTTTCAAGCATTATGGTAA
Organism: Thermoplasmata archaeon; assembly: GCA_021158865.1. Classification (GTDB taxonomy): domain Archaea; phylum Thermoplasmatota; class E2; order UBA202; family JdFR-43; genus JAGGXW01. Next base: position 4,197 of record JAGGSX010000184.1, on the reverse strand, counting down.
AAAGCATGAAATATTTATATATTTACTCTTATATACGCATATGTCACGAGGACGGCGTAGATGTAGAAGATGGGTTGAAATGTTGCCTCTTGCAACTTCATATCATCCTAATATACCAATCAATGGTGTTGTTGCTTTGAGGATAGAAGAAATTGAAGCGCTTCGTTTGGTTGATTTTATTGGATTGAGCCAGCATGAGGCGGCAATAAAAATGGGTGTATCTCAGAAATCCTTGTGGAATGATTTGAAATCTGCCCGATTTAAAATAGCCGATGCAATTATAAATGGTAAGGCAATTCACATAACTGGTGGAAATTATATTCTGAGGAGATAAAAATGGAAGAAAGGAGAAAAAAATTGCAAGAAGAAGAAAAAAGAGTTGAAGAAGCAATGGGACATGTTAAAAACAAAATAGCTGTTTTCAGTGGAAAAGGAGGTGTTGGAAAAACAACAGTTGCAGTAAATCTTGCCTATGCTTTATCTTTAAAAAAATATAAAGTTGGCTTGCTTGATGCAGATATGCATGGACCAAATGTTGCAAAGATGCTTGGCATAGAAAATGCAAAAGTTTATGCCGATGATAAAGGAATAATACCAATAGAGATAAATGAAAATTTGAGAGCCATATCCCTTGCTTTAATGATTGATAAGGATGTGCCTGTTATATGGCGTGGTCCATTAAAAACTGCTGCAATAAGACAATTTTTAGGAGAGGTGAAATGGGGAGATTTAGATTTTTTAATAGCTGATCTGCCGCCGGGTACAGGTGATGAAGTTTTAAGCATAGCCCAGATGATAAAAGGAGCTTATGCCATAATTGTAACAACACCACAAGATGTTGCATTACTTGATAGTAGGAGAGCTGTAAATTTTGCTCGAAAACTTGGAATGAATGTTTTGGGGATAATTGAGAATATGAGCGGATTTAAATGTCCTCATTGTGGAAAACAGATAAATTTGTTTAAGGTAGGAGGGGGAGAAAAAGCAGCAAAAGAACTTGGAATAGATTTTCTTGGAGCAATACCAATAGACGAAAAAATTGTTATAGATGGTGATGAAGGAAAGCCATTTATAAATGAAAAAGGTGAAGCATCTGATGCATTTAAAAAATTAGTCGAAGGAATAGAAGAAAAGCTGAAGATATAAGGCACAATATTTTTACTCAGCAAACCATTATCGGATATTAAGTGAGATAATCAATAATAAATTTATATGCAATTTTTGTTTAATATTATGAATGGTAGCAAATTATTGGTGTTTGGGATTGCTATATTAATGATTGGAAGCATCAATATAAAAGCAAATAATGAAGATTCAAAAATAATTTTTGTAAAAATCTCCTTTGATAATCCTTCTATTGAGCATGTATCTAACACAAATTTTAGCAAAATTATAGTCCCAACTCTTCATAGCATGGTAATATATGGAAAACCAAAATTGCCTGTAAAAAGTGTGAATATTCTCCTGCCGCCTGGCGGGCAGGTGGAAAAAATTTATTGTTATGGAAACAGAAGAGAGATAAATGGTTCATTTTTGATAGAGCCCGGAAGGAATCCCGTAATATATGGAAGCAATAGCAATGATAGTATTTATATGGACCCTTCTGTATATAATTCAACAAAATTTTACCCAGAAGGAATTTACAAGGTAGCGGGAGTTAATAAATTTAGAGGACTTAAGATTCTTACCATGGATTTATATCCCGCCATATATCTTCCAAAAGAAAGAAAGATTTATTGGTATAATGAAATTAGCATTTTAATAGAAGTTAAAAAGGGTGATGTTGATAAATTATACAGAGGATTGCCACAGGATAAAGAAGAAGTAAAAAATATCGTTGTAAATCCTATGATGATAGATGAATATCCAAATAAAAGCAAACCATCCCAAATATATGAGTATGTTATTATTACCAATAATAGTTTAGAAAACTCTTTTCAGTCATTAATATCCTATAAATCTCAATATATTTCATCTAAAATTGTTAACCTTACTTACATACAATCAAATTTTACAGGTATTGACTTGCAAGATAAAATAAGAAATTTCATAATATATGCATACCAAAATTGGGGAACTGAATATGTATTGCTTGGAGGAGATGATGATATTATACCTCATCGTGGTTTCTGGGGTTCTGTTTATGCCAACAGTGGATGGGTAAATGATTCAGACATTCCTTCTGATTTATATTATGCAGGACTGGATGGGACATGGGATGCCAACGGCAATCATATATATGGAGAAACAGATGATAATCCCGACTACTATGCCGAAGTTTATGTAGGTAGAGCACCGGTAGAAACAGCAACTGAAACAACAAATTTTGTAAATAAGGTTATATCATTTGAAACTGCAGATAAGCCGAAGGTTGTCCAGCTTCATGAATCACGGCTTGCTAGTGGAAATGATCCTAATGCTACTGCCATACCAGAGGCTTGTGCGCAATGGGTGCCTTCCAACTATACAATAGATAGATTATATGAAGAGAATGGTACAGTCACTAAAGCAGATTGGATTTCAAAATTTGAGGGTGGTCGTATAATTGTTCAGCATGCAGGACATGGAAATGAAATTGAATATCTTCTAAACTATGAAAATGGAGGACAAGTCTATTGGGATACCAGCGATGCTTATTCCATGACAAACTCTTTTTATCCAATCCATGTCTCGGTAGCATGTTATTCAGGAGCTTTTGATTACAACGATTGCTTAGCAGAAAAATATGTATTAAATCCAAATGGTGGAGCTATTGCATGTTTGTTTAATTCCAGATATGGATGGTATGAAGATAGCAATGCAGAGGCGTATTCTGGGGAATTTTTAGAAAAAGAATTTTATGAATTATTTCAAAATGGAAGCCAGAACTTAGGAAAAATGCTGCAAAAGGCAAAAGAGCATTTTGTTTCTCAAGCGACTAACTATGGGGTATATCGATGGTGCTATTATGAAATTAATTTATTGGGAGACCCAGAAACACCCGCTTTAACGAAAAGAAACCAAACTGGTCCTGTCTATAATGTTGATAAAAATAGGTATTATAATACAATACAATCTGCGATAGATGATGCAGACAACGGAAACACAATTTTAGTTAGCAATGGAACTTACAATGAGAATGTAGATGTCACAAAAAGTCTTTCTATTATTGGAGAAAATAAAAACACAACGATAATAGACGGCGGCGGCGCAGGGAATGTCGTCACCATAGAAGCTAATGTTAATATATCTGGTTTTACAATAAAAAATGGAGGGGAAGAGGGAATATATGTATATTATGCCAATTATTTCAATATATCTGATAATATAATTGCTTATAATGGCGATGCAGGAGTTATATTGAATCATTCAAGAAATGGGTCGTTATATGGAAATTTAATCTACAATAACAGCTATGACGGCATTTTGATTGATTCCTCACTTTATAACAATATTTCTATCAACGAAGCATACTATAATGGTATCGGAAACAATGGGGAAGGCATTCTGTTGATTAATTCCAGTTATAATTATATAGCAAAAAATTTGGCATACGAGAATGGCGAAGATGGAATAATTTTAGAGCCATCTTCCGATAACAACAATGTTTCCTCAAACTATGTATATGAAAATTCAGATTGTGGAATCTCGCTATCAAATGGATGCAATTACAATACAATTTTTAATAACACTGTCTATAATAATAGCTATGACGGCATTTTGATTGAAACGTCCGCGAATAACGAAATTATAGGGAATTATTTATATGATAACTCTGAGGAAGGAATATATATAACAATAGCGGATGGAAATACAATAAAAGGGAATAAAATTGAAGGCAATCATGGATATGGCATATATATAAATTCTTCTTATAACAATCTCATTTATAACAATTATTTCAACAATACCAATAATGCCTATGATAACGGCAATAACGTTTGGAATATCTCCAAAACATCTGGCACAAACATTATCGGCGGCGATTACATTGCTGGAAACTACTGGAGCGATTATAATGGATATGATATAGATGGAGACGGTATTGGAAATACCAATTTGCCATATAATTGCTCTGGAGATATTATCCATGAAGGGGATTGGTTACCATTGGTAGAACCAAATTTCCATCCGGTTGCTAATTTTTCTTATTTACCAGCAAATCCAACTGATTTAGATACAATTTCATTTACAGATTTAAGTCATGACAGCGATGGC
>JAGGSX010000136.1 GCA_021158865.1 Thermoplasmata archaeon | reverse complement strand
TGGGTATCCATGATTATCCTGCTAATGCATATTTTTCAAAAAATGTTACCGATGTTACTTGACAATACAAGCAAAGAAAAGTTTAATAATCACCTTGAAATTATGTTTCCTATCGTGGTAACATGTATATAGTAATAGTAGGGGCAGGTGAAATAGGAGAAAAACTTGCTTCAATTGCCCTGAAAAATAAGGATGATGTTGTCGTCATAGAAAGGGATAAAGAAAAATGCAATGAAATATCAAAGAAGTATGATGCTGTCGTCATAAATGCTGATGCCACAGTGAAAGAAACTTTAGAAGATGCTGGCGTTGATAAGGCAGATTCTCTGGTAACAACAGCCGATGATGCTACAAATTTAATGGTCATATCTCTTGCAAAAACGATGGGCGTTTCTTCTCTCGTTGCACTGGTTAGAAATGAGGAAAGCAGGCCAATGTTTCAGGAGAAGGGGGCAAATGTTGTTGGTAATCCCAGTGTTATAACTGCTGAATATCTCTATAGAGCAATCCGTCATCCTACTGTCATAGATTTTATGACTCTGGGTGATAAAGCAGAAATTTTTAAATTGGCTATACCTCCTAACTCCACGGTTGTCGGAAAAAGTGTGGGAGAGATAAGGTTACCAAGTAAGGTATCAATAATAGCAATTGAAAGAGATGATGAAGTAATAATACCGATGAGAGACACCCGTTTTAGAGAAAACGATGCAGTAACAATCCTTGCAAGAAAAGATAAAATAGACAAAACAACAGGAATATTCTTTAGCAGAGAATGAATGATTTAAAAATAGTATTAAGAGATACAGGAGCAGTTCTGATTGCAGTTGGGATAATATCATTAATTGTTGGGATAGTTCCAATATTATTTAATGAAGTGGGCTCTCTCCAATGGATTATAATAACATGCATCGTTTTTTTGGTTATTGGAGGAATTTTTCGAGTTATTGGGAGAACAGATGACGAAACGAGAGTCAGGCATGCAATGGTTACAGCTGCTCTATCATGGCTCATAATTTCTCTTATATCTGCAATACCTTTCTATTACATTGCAAAAATTAATTTTCTTTCTTCTTTTTTTGAAGCATTTGCAGGATGGACAGGCACAGGCTTAACAATGTTTTCTCACCCAAGCCAACTGAATCATACTCTGCAATTCTGGAGAAGCTTTACACAGTGGATAGGAGGCGTCGGCGTTATTGTTTTAACTCTTGTGATTCTCGCCCGCCCTGGGACAGGGGGCTTCACCCTTTATAAATCTGAAGCAAGAGAGGATAAAATTCGCCCAAGCATTGTATCTACAGTAAAGATAATATGGTGGATATTCTTGCTGTATACTGGAATTGGAATCCTTATTTTATATTTAGCAGGTATGCCTTTATGGGATGCAATAAATCATTGCATGACTGGTTTAGCTACTGGAGGATTTTCTACCAACGACAATAGCATGGCTTCATATTCAACAATAATTCAAATTCTGGTAATTCCTTTAATGATTGCAGGTGCAATAGCATTCTCAGCCCATTATAATCTGGTAAAAGGAAAGATAAAAAAATTTTTTAAAGATTCACAAACACAGGCATTGATTGTTTTGATATTTATAGGAGCATTTTTGCTGACTTATTTTAATATGTCAATTTATAACACATTCTTGGCTTCTTTTAAATATTCTGCATTTCAATTTATCTCAGCCATTACATGCACTGGTTTTTCAACAACAGGACTTGCTCAATGGAATGATGAAGCAAAATTTTTGATTTCAATAGCAATGGTTATAGGAGGGGCGGCTGGCTCCACCGCCGGCGGCATAAAGCTGTTTCGTTTCATTCTCCTCTCAAAAGGCGTTGGATGGAAATTAAGGAGAGCATTTCTTCCATCAAAAAGCACATTTAGATATAAAATTGGAGGGAAAGTCCTTGGCAAAGAAGAAGCAATTGAAGAGCTTAGTGAAGCTTCAATAATCTCATTTATGTGGCTCATTCTTCTCATCATTGGCATTTTTGTTATCATGGTTACAACAAATTCGGGGCTCGCAAATTCTGCTTTTGAAGTTTGCTCTGCTCAGGGAAATGTTGGTCTAAGTGTTGGAATAACCAATTTAGGCATGAATCCGATAGCAAAATTCATGCTAATTTTGAATATGTGGGTCGGAAGACTTGAAATAATACCAATACTTGTTTTCGTAAGAGCTATAATAAAAGGAGGGAGAATTTTTTAATAAAAATATTAAAATGATTTTGCATTCCATATCGATGAAAGCTGTTATACCTGCTGCTGGCTTGGGAACAAGATTTCTTCCAATGACAAAAAACAGCCCAAAAGAAATGCTTCCAATTGTTGATAAGCCAGCCATTCAGTATGTAGTGGAAGAGGCAGTTGGCTCTGGTATAAATGATATTGTAATTGTAACAGGGAGAGGAAAAGAAGTTATAGAAAATCATTTTGATATTGCTTATGAACTGGAAAAAATACTTGATGAAAGAGGAGAAACAAAAAAACTTGATGAAATTAGAAAAATATCGAGATTGGCTGACATTTATTATATAAGGCAAAAAATGCCCCTTGGATTGGGACATGCAATATATGTTGCGAGGAGGCACATTGGCAGAGCCACTTTTGCTGTAATGCTTGGAGATGACATAATAATATCAAAAAAGCCATGCATAAAACAGCTTATAGAGGCATATAAAAAAGTTAATGCAAGTGTTATAGCAGTCCAGAAAGTCGAAAAGAAAAGAATAAGTAAATATGGTGTAATAGAATATGAAAAAGTTGAGAATAATCTGTATAAAATAATTGATATTGTGGAAAAGCCAAGCATTGAAGAAGCTCCTTCAAACATGGCAGTAATGGGAAGGTATATATTAACTCCAAAAATTTTTTCATATATTAAAAAATTGAAACCCGGAAAAAATGATGAACTGCAACTTACAGATGCATTAAAAGAAATGCTGAAAAATCATGATATATACGCATACAGATTTGAAGGAGAAAGATTTGACCTTGGGGATAAATTGGACTGGATAAAAATAAATGTTGAACTTGCATTGAAAGGAAAAGAATCCAAAGAATTAAAAAAATTTTTGAAAAATCTTTTAAAATAATGCAAAGGGATTTACATTTTTTGTCGAGCGAATTAGCAATGATTAAATATTGGAATGGAATTGAAATAATGCATCAAAATGAGGGATTTACATGATACTCTAATTAACATGGGTTTTAAAATTGGTATTCCCCTCCTGCTATTTACTCTTGTAATGGGTATCATAATTATTTTTCACGAATTTTGGATTGGTTTGATAACAATTTTCTACTCTGCCATCCTGCTTTTCTTTGGTATTGCCTCATATATGTTTTATAAGAGAGATAAAAAATCCTTTTTAAAAGCCCATATCCGTATAATTGTTTGGAGGGATTTTGCCTTCCTTCTCTCCATGATCTTTCTCATTCTTGCTATCATAATTGGCTATCAAAATAGAAGAATAGGGATATAGATAATAATTTCATTTTTTATTTCAAATCTTTCCATGTCAATTTTGGTTTTTTAGCTGCCATAACTTCATTTACTCTTTTAACAGGTGTTGAATGAGGTGAATTTTTTAGCAATTCAGCATCTTCATGCAATATTTTTCCCATAACTTCAGCAAATTTATCCAATGTTGCTTTGTTTTCATCTTCTGTGGGTTCAATCATGAAAGCTTCTTCAACTATTAGAGGGAAATATACTGTTGGAGGATGAAAGCCATAATCAAGCAACCTTTTTGCAACATCTATAGCTCTTATACCTTTCTTTCTCAAATCAGATAAAGAAATAACAAATTCATGCATTCTCCTTCCATAATAAGGAACATCATATCCAGCTTTCCTCAATTTTTCCATCAAATAATTTGAATTTAAAACAGCTTTTTCACTTGCATTCTTCAATTCTTTTCCTTTCATCAGAATATATGTATAAGCCTTTGCAAGAACAGCAAAATTTCCATAGAACATGCTAACTTTTCCAATAGATTTCTTCGAGCTGTAATCAAATTTGTATTCATTGCCCACTTTTTTTATCCTCGGCAATGGAAGAAAATCCTCCAAAAATTTTTTCACGCCCACGGGGCCTGCTCCGGGTCCGCCGCCGCCATGGGGAGTGGCAAATGTCTTATGCAAGTTTAGGTGGCAAATATCAAATCCCATGTCACCCGGCTTAGCTTTTCCCATTATTGCGTTTAAATTTGCTCCGTCATAATAGAGCAGGGCGCCAGCCTCTTTAATAACCTTTGCTATTTTTAGTATGTCCTTTTCAAATATTCCAAGCGTGTTTGGATTTGTCAGCATAAAAGCTGCTGTCTCACCATCCACAACATGTTCCAATGCATCCAGATCAACCCTTCCATTTTTTGATGGAATTTCTATTACATTAAAACCAGCCATTCTTGCTGAAGCAGGATTTGTTCCATGAGCAGAATCCGGTATGATGACATTCTTCCTTCTTTCCCCCTTCCACTCAAAATATGCTCTCGCTATAAGCATGCCAGTAAACTCACCATGAGCCCCAGCCGCAGGCTGCAAAGTAAAGGCATCCATTCCTGTTATCTCGCATAGCATTTTTTCCAATTCATACATTAATTGCAGGTTTCCTTGAACAGTTGATTCATCCTGTAATGGACTCACAAAATTTATTTTTTCCATTGATGCTATTCTCTGAAGCAATTTTGGATTGTATTTCATTGTGCATGAACCAAGAGGATAGAAGCCCGTATCAACACCATAATTCATCTGACTTAAATGGATAAAATGCTTCATAACCTGCCTTTCAGGTAAATTTGGTATATTTAATTCCTTCCTTTCTATTTCTTCAAATTTTTCTTCTTTTTCTTCTTCAATTTCATTTAGCAATGGCTCATCATATTTTGCCATCATTCTATCTCCTCCATTGTTTCTTTTATCTTTTCTACTGCATTGTTTATAATGGCTTTATCATGCATTTCTGTAACTCCATATAAAATTCCATTCTCTATTTCATCTAAAAGCAAGCCATTCTGTATGCCTTTTTTAAGCAAATTTTCATTCAATTTTTTTGCATTTACTGGACTAACTGCAACAAATTCATTGAAGAATTTTTTTCCAAATGGTATTTCAAATCCAATTTTTTCAAGTTGCAATGCCATATAATGAGCATTTTTTTCATTCTGAATTGCAATTCTACGAAGACCATTTTTCCCCATTACTGCAACATAAGCAAGAAAAGATACTGCACATAATGCTTCATTTGAACAAATATTGCTTGTTGCTTTTCCTCTCCTTATATGCTGTTCTCTCGTTTGCAAAATTGGTGTAAAGGCTCTTTTCCCTTCTTTATCTACTGTTGCTCCAATTATTCTTCCAGGCATATAGCGAATATATTCTCTTTTGCATGTAAAAATTCCGAGCAATGGTCCTCCAAAATTCATGGGATTGCCAAGGTAACCTTCACCAATAACAATGTCTGCATATTCTGGCGGGTTGAATATTGAAAGGAAAAGAGGGTCAGTTCCAAAAATAAGCAAAGCATCATTGTCGCTTGCGTTTTCAATTATTTCCTTTCTATCGTCAATCAAGCCAAAAAAATTCGGGGATTCAATGTAAATTGCTGAACCATCAAATTTTTTTAAAATTGGTAGCCCATTTTCATAAGGCATTTCAAATATTCTTATTCCAGCTCCTTCAACATAATTTTTCAAAACAGCCTTTTTTCTATATGAAATATTTGAAGGAATTGCAATACTCCCCTTCTTTTTTATTCTCTCTGCCATCAAGGCGGCTTCGCCGAGAGCCGTCGCAGAGTCATACATGGAAGCATTTGCAGCATCCATTCCTGTAAGCTCTGCAACAACAGATTGATATTCAAATAAAGCCTGTAACATTCCTTGAGATGCTTCAGCTTGATACGGTGTATATGAGGTATAAAATTCCTGTCTCGCTACTATTTCATATACTGCTGCTGGAATATAGTGGGGCTTTAAAATCGGCAGAAAGGAAGGCATCTCATAAAATGTTTTATTCTTTGATAATATTTCCCTTATCTTATTTTCAACATCTCTTTCATCCATAGCTGGTGGTAAATTCAAGCCATCTATTCTCACTTCAGGTGGCAAATCTTCAAAAAGTTCATCTATGTTTTTAATGCTAAGAAAATCCATCATTTCTTTCATGCCTGCTATATGTCATATTCAAAATAAATTTTTTGATTGTGCAAATTTCACAATTTTTACCTTGATTATATTTAATGCAAATTGGAATTTAACAAGCATGGAAAATTTTATAAATAACATCCATTTTATGATATGCACAAGACAAAACCAATAGCAGTTATAACATTTCTTTTAATTGCAAGTTTGTTACCTGTCACAACAAGCAGGATATACAGTAGCAATGTTGTAAAAACCTCATGCCAAATACCATGGGGAAAAATGGACGCAGAATTGAGTAAGGAAGTCATGCAAATCAGGAGAT
>JAGGSX010000061.1 GCA_021158865.1 Thermoplasmata archaeon | reverse complement strand
CGAAAGATTTTTAACAATGGCTACAATACATACCGATAACATGAATGCAAGGGAAATACTTAAAAATAGATTGGAAGAAATACAATTTAAAAAAATTGATGAAATTGAAAACACCAGCCTATACAAATTTTTAGCAAAATATATTGAAATTTTGAATCCTAAAAATATTTTTGTATGCACAGACAGCAATGAGGATGAAAAATATGTTCGTAAAAAAGCAATTGAATATGGAGAAGAAAAAGAATTGGAGCAGCATAACCATACAGTTCATTTTGATAATTATTATGATCAGGCAAGAGATAAAGAAAACACAAAAATTTTGGTAGACAAAGGAATTGAATTACCTTTCTTAAATACAATGGAAAGAGAAAAAGGAATTGAAGAAATACATGGAATAATGGAAAACATAATGAAAGATAAAGAATTATTTATATGCTTTTTTTCTTTGGGACCAAAAAATTCTCCCTTTACAATTCCAGCTGTCCAATTAACAGATTCTGCTTATGTTGCACATAGCGATTTCTTGCTTTATCGAAAAGCTTATGATTTATTTAAAAATGAGAAAAATATAAAATTCCTTAAATTTGTCCATTCTGAAGGTGAATTGGATGAAAGAAAAACAAGCAAAAATCTTGATAAAAGGAGGATATATATTGATTTACACGATGAAATATCTTTTGCTGTCAACACACAATATGGTGGGAATACTATAGGACTTAAAAAACCTGCTTTTCGGTTAACTATAAACAGAGCAGTAAGTGAGGGATGGCTGTCTGAACACATGTTTTTGATGGGTGTGAATGGCGTGAATGGTGTGAGTTATTTTACTGGAGCTTTTCCATCAATGTGTGGAAAAACAAGCACATGCATGCTTCCTCATGAACGATTGGTTGGGGATGATTTATCTTTCATAAAAATTGTTGATGGAAATGCAAGAGCAGTAAATGTTGAATATGGAATATTTGGAATAATACAGGGAGTTAATAAAAAAGATGACCCAATAATATGGGAAGTTTTGCACTCATCAAATGAAATAATTTTTTCAAACATTCTCATTCATGAAGGTAAGCCATATTGGAATGGAATGGGAGAAAAGATACCAGATGAAGGGGAAAATCACAGTGGCAAATGGTGGAAAGGAAAGAAAGACGATGGCAATGAGATACCGCCCTCGCACAAAAATGCCAGATTTACAGCCCGCCTAACATATTTCAAAAATTTGGATAAAGAAGCTTTAGATGACCCAAAAGGTGTTAAGTTGGATGGAATAATTTTTGGAGGAAGAGATACTGACACATGGCCACCTGTGTGCGAATCTTTTAACTGGAAGCATGGCGTTGTGGGAAAAGGTGCTTCCTTGGAATCTGAAACAACCGCCGCAACCTTGGGAAAAGAGGGGGTAAGAAAGTTTAATTTGATGGCTATTCTCGATTTCCAATCAGTTCATCTCGGCAGATATATTGAAAATTATCTTAGATTTGGAAAAAAATTGCAAAATCCACCGAAAATATTTGCAGTGAATTATTTTTTGAGAGCCAAAGATGGCAAATTTTTGAATGAAAAGTTGGATAAAAGCGTGTGGCTGAAATGGATGGATTTACGCGTTAATGGCAAAGCAAGTGCTATTGAAACACCCATTGGGTATATCCCATTATATGAAGATTTGAAACACCTGTTTAAAGAAATTCTAAATAAAGAATATTCTAAGGAAGAATATGAAAAACAGTTCAAAATAAGAATTCCTCAATTGCTTGCAAAAATTGAGCGAATAAAAGAAATTTATAATAGCATAGAAAATATACCAAAAATTCTTTTTGAAGAACTCGAGAATGAAAAAAGAAGGCTTGAAGACGCAAGAAAAAAATATGGGAATTACATATCGCCTTTCAAATTTTTGAATAAATGAAAGATGACAAAATATTATAAATTGCTCTATATTTCATTTTATGCTGAATGCTGTAGGAAGGGATATACCAGATGAGGTAAATGGAAGAAAATTGAAGCCCTTTAAAGGTGCATTTTCATTTAAACCAAAGAAAAGATTATATTCACCACCTTTAAAAGCTGTTTTTCCAAGAGAAAAAAAATTGCTAAGTTTAAAAGATGTCATAAAAAAGCTTGTCAATGATGGAATGGCAATATCATTTCATCATCACTTACGCAATGGAGATGCAGTTGTTAATAAAGTTGTTGATGAGATTGCAAAGCTTGGCATAAAAAATATAAAACTTGCTCCAACAGCTCTGTTTCCAGTTCATGAAAAATTGATAGAACATATAAAAAAAGGTGTTGTAACGAGTATAGAAGGGAGTTTAAATGGTCCACTGGGTGAGTTTGCATCTCATGGTGGCTTGCCTGAGCCAGTCGTATTGCGTAGTCATGGAGGGAGAGCAAGAGCGGTAAGGTCTGGCGACCTGCATGTGGATGTTGCATTCATTGCTGCATCAATGGCAGATGATTATGGAAATGCAAATGGAATGTTTGGTAAGTCCGCTTTTGGAGCTATGGGTTTTGCTTTTGCAGATTCCATGCATGCTGATAATGTTGTTATTTTAACCGACAACTTGCAGCCATATCCTGTTACTCCCATTTCAATTTCTCAAACTTTTGTTGATTATGTCATAGCCATTGATACAATAGGCGACCCTTCCGGAATTCAGACAGGAACAATGCGTATTACGAGAAGCCCAGCACGTTTGAATATAGCTAAAAATGTTGTCAAATTTCTTTCTATAGCTGGTATTCTTAAAGATGGTTTTTCATTTCAAGCTGGAGCTGGAGGAACAAGCCTGGCTGTAACAAAATTCTTGCATGAATATATGAAAAAAAATGGTATCATCGGAGATTTTGTTATGGGTGGGATAACAGGTTATGTTGTAGATATGCTCGAACAGGGAACAACAAAAAAAATTTTGGATGGGCAGGATTTTGATTTAAGGGCAGTGCAGTCAATAGGAAGAAATCCAAACCATGTTGAAGTCTCTCACATAGACTTTGGTGATCCTCATACTGGTGGATGTGTCGTAAACAGGCAAACAGCATGCTTTTTAGGGGCTACAGAATTTGATTTAGATTTCAATGTAAATGTTAACACACATTCAGATGGCTTACTTTTGCATGGCATAGGCGGGCACCAAGATGCGGCAGCAGGAAGCTTTGTTACAATTGTTGTTGCTCCATTGTTGCGGGGGCGCATCCCTGTTATAAGAAAAGAAGTTACAACTGTTTCAACGCCTGGCGAGACAATAGACGTTATTGTTACAGATAGGGGCATAGCAATAAACCCAAGGAGGGATGATTTGATTGAGGCGGTTAAAGGAAAAATGGAGATTGTCGACATAGAAGATTTATATAAAAAGGCTATAAGAATGGTTGGTATTCCGAAAGAGCCGAAATTTAGTGATGATATAATTGCAATAGTTGAATATAGAGATGGGACTGTCTTGGATGTTGTTAGAGGGATAAAATGACGCTTGCAGAAAAAATTTTATCTGAAAAATCTGGAACGAAAGCAACTGCAGGAGACATTGTTGAAGCAAGCATAGATAAAGCAATGAGTCATGATAATGCTGCATTAGTCATAAAAAAATTTAAAGAAATAAGAGCAAAGTTATGGGATGCAAATAAAGTTGTTATCATTCTCGACCACAGAGTTCCAGCAAATACAATAAAAACTGCTGAAGCCCACAAAACAATAAGGCAATTTGTAAATAAAAACGGAATAAAAAATTTTTATGATATAAATTACGGAATATGCCATCAAGTAATGATAGAAGAAGGTCATGTTAAAAAAGGAATGCTTATTGTAGGCACGGACAGCCATACAACAAGTTATGGAGCATTGGGAGCATTTTCTACAGGAATAGGAGCAACGGAAATGGCTTCTGTATGGGCAACTGGAAAGATATGGCTTAAAGTTCCTGAAACATATAAAATAAATGTTGTTGGAAAATTGCCATCAATGGTATTTGCGAAAGATATAATATTGCATATAATCGGCAGGTTAAAATCGGATGGTGCAAATTACAAGGCATGTGAGTTTTATGGAATTGTCGAAAATATGCCACTTGCAGATAAAATAACCATTTCAAATATGTCCATGGAGATGGGTGCAAAAGCGGCTCTATTCAATGGAAGCAATGATGGTCCATATAAGAAAGAATTTGAATTTGATGTAAGTAGCCTAATGCCACAAATAGCTTGCCCGCATAGTGTTGATAATGTTAAGCCAGTTAATGATGTGAATGAAGAAATCGATCAGGCTGTCCTTGGCTCATGCACAAATGGAAGAATAGAAGATTTAAGAATAGCAGCAAAAATTTTACATGGAAAAAAAATAGCTAAAAATGTTAGAATGCTCATATTCCCCGCTTCAATGAAAATTTATAGACAGGCTTTGGAAGAAGGATTGATAAAAACATTTATTGATTCTGGAGCCATTGTTATGAATCCCGGATGCGGATGCTGTTTGGGTGCTCATCAAGGCGTGCTCGCAGGCGGCGAGGTGGCAATTTCGTCAACAAATAGAAACTTTAGAGGAAGAATGGGCTCAAAAGATAGCAAAGTTTATCTTGCTTCTCCTGCAACCGTGGCAGCAAGCGCAATAAAAGGAAAAATAACTGACCCGAGAGATATATAAATTAATTTTTCAGTTTTTCTTTCAACTGGCAAACCATGCATATTGGCTGCGAACTGGGCTCGCCACATATTTTGCACGGCTGTAATTTTGCAGGAGGAAATTTATTCTCAAGAAAATCCTGAATTTCATAATAACTATGTAATATTGCATGCCTCGTTCCAGGATGATTTTTCTCAAGCATGAATATGATTTTTTTATAGCTTCCTCTCATGGCTCTGATTGAATAAGGGCAGGCTCCATGAGTGATATCAAATCCTTTTAGATATGCATATAAAGTTGTTTCTTTCTCTGGAATTTCTATGAGAGGTAATATGCGTGGAATTAAATTTGGCTGCACTTTTTTGTGGGGCGCCATCCTCGCCAGGCGCCGCAAATCATTTCTTATAAAGTTCATGAGTATTGTCTGGGAAACATCGTCTAAATTATGACCCAGAGCTATTGCTTTAGCATTTAATTCCCTTGCCGCCTTATTTAAAGCATATCTCCTAAAAACACCACAGTATGTGCATTCAGCTAAGTCGCCCCTAATTTTACTTATCTCATCCATAGTATAACCTATCACATCTTTAAATGAAATGATATGATGCTCTATTTCATGTTCCTCGCAAAATTTTTTAGCAGACTTTATTGTTTTATCTCTATATCCTTTTATTCCTTCATCAACAGTTATTGCAACAATTTTCCTTTCTCGCTGTTCTTTTATTATTTTATGCAACATATAAGCTGTTGTTGTGCTGTCTTTTCCTCCAGATAAAGCAATGGCTATTGTTCCTTTTGGAAGACCCTGCTTTCTTATTTCTTTTTTTATTCTTCTTTCAACAAATTCAATGAAATGCTCTTTGCATAAATATTGTCCATTGTAGCGTATATAAGTTATTGCTTTTTTATGACATTTACTGCATTCCATGAAAAAGAATGTAAAATAAATCAAATATTTTTTCATAGTGGAGGCATTTATAGACAATTCCTATAACGAGAAAAGAGGTAAATAAATGGCTAAGAAAGCAGATTTAGCCGGACTAAGTATGGCGGTTATAATGAATTGGAGAAAATTTTGCCACAGGATTATGAATCTTTATTGAATCCAAAAGAAACACAGAGAGCCATCTTTGCAATAAAGGATTATATTGAGGAAAATTTGTGTAAAGAATTGAATCTAATGCGTGTTACCGTGCCATTAATAGTGGATGCTGAAAGTGGGGTGAACGATTATCTTGATAGAGATGGCTCAAGAACGTCCGTTGAATTTTCATGCGGGCTTGGCCTTGAAAAACCAATCCGTGCACAGATTATTCAGGTTGCTACAAAATGGAAGAGATTCGCATTGAAGCAATTTGGAATGAAAGTCAATGGGACTGGGAGCTTGTAATAACAGAAGAAGAACGCAACTTTGATTTTCTGCTGATGTTGTAAAAAAATATGGAAAGTTATTAAAGGTGCGGAAAGACATATTCAAAAGTTGTTTCCCCAACTTAAAACAGATAAATACCCAAATTTGCCCAATAAGCTAACATTTTTGCATGCTGAAGATATCCTTGATATGTATCCTGATTTGCCAAGAAAAGCGAGAGAGACAGAAGTTTTGAAAAAATATCCTGCCATATTTATTTATGGCATTGGTTATCCACATGAATTAAGAGCCCTGACTATGACGACTGGATTACTGAAACAAAATCAAAAGATGACAGACCAATGCACGGTTTAAATGGCGGCATACTTGTATGGAATCCTGTAACAAAGCGTCGCCATGAACTTTCCTCTATGGGAATATGTGCAAAAGAAAGAATATTCATATTGGTAGATGCAGATTAGCCTTTCTTATATAAAAGGCTAACTATTTTTGGCATAAC
>JAGGSX010000205.1 GCA_021158865.1 Thermoplasmata archaeon | reverse complement strand
TTTTTTGCATTCAATTTATCGTCCTTTAATTTCTTTTATAATATCCTATAATTTAATATCATCCGCTTTCATTAAAGAAATAGAATGGGGTGGAAGAAAGTATGTCATTAAACATTGATATAAATGGTATAAAAGCAAATATTCATTACATAAGCAATAATTTTGTAATATGCTCTCATGGGTTGTATTCAAATAAAGAAAGCAAGAAATATATTGAAATGGCTGAAATGGCATTAAAAAATAACATATCATGTGTAAGATTTGATTTTAGGGGATGCGGCTCCAGTAAAGGAAATTTTAATGAATCAACTTTGAGCAATAGAATAAATGATTTAGACAAGGTTATAAGCTATTTGAAAAAAAATTATAGCAATGCAAAAATTTCTTTATTTGGTTCTTCATTTGGAGGAATGGTTTCAATAGTATATGCATACATGCATAGAATAAAACCCATTGTAACAATATCAACGCCATATAAAATAGAAGGAATTGAAAAAAAATTTGTTGAAGATGCAAATAAATATCACATTCTTGAAATGATGACAAAAATATCGCACATTTTAATAATTCATGGAAATAAAGATGAACTTGTTCCAAAAAGTCATGCAGAAAAGATTTATAAAATGGCTAAGCAACCAAAAAAAATTTTATTTTTTAATGCTGACCATTCATTTTCTAATCCCATAGAAAGAAAAAAAGCCATAAATGAAGCAGTGAAATGGATTAAATCCTATTAAATTTAGCTCTTGCATAATCATATTGGGTCTTTACAAAGGAGTATATAAACCCAATTACCAATCCAAGAAATTTTATATTCGCAACCCTCCCTATAATTTCTCCTATTATTGGAGGTATTGACCATACCATCATAAAATTTATCCATACTGGAACACATCTGCCATTCCAGTTTTTTTTCCATACCCTCATCAATTTTAAAATTGATTATTTATATAAAAAAGTTAGCAATACTAAAAAATTATACATAAAATGTGCTGTTATTGGAGCAATTATATTTTTTGTAACATGCATAATATAGCCAAGCAGAAGAGAAAATAAAAAAGTTGCAATAATTTCTATAAAAACACCATATTCAATATGTGCTAAAGAAAAAAGTATGGATGAGATTACTATTGCAATTATGTAATTAACCTTCTTTTCCATCTGCATTTGGATGAGCCCCCTAAAAAATGTTTCCTCGCTTATTGAAGATACAACAGGAATTAAAATTAAAAAAAGCAAGTCAACATTTGAGCCAATCTCTTCTTCAAGAGGATTCTTCTCTTTAAATAAATACCCAATGCCAGCCATTATGCCAATAAAGAAAATTGTCATAGCTATGCCATAAAAAATTGCTCTTCCAGCCCCCTTCTTCACAAAATAGAGATTTTTAAAAGCATCTAAAATGGAGCCATCATAAATTAAATATACGACAAGGAGGGCGCCGCCGCCCATCAGAAACAGATTGGAAAGCAAGGATAACAAAATTGCTTCTTTTGTCAAAACAATGTTTCTATTTATAAAAAATCCTGCAAATGCTGAAATGTATATTACAGCCATAATTAAAGAAAACAATAGATATGCTGGTAACTTTTGCATATAGAAAAGTTTTTTACCCTTTTTCTATTTTATGGCGAGGGGCCTGTGGGGTAGCTTGGTTTATCCTTCCGGCTTTGGGAGCCGGGAACCCCGGTTCAAATCCGGGCAGGCCCATTTACACATCCAAAAAATGTATCAGTTTTCTTTCCGCGAGCGCTTTCTTTTTTAAAAAGAAAGGGCTCAAGGGCTCTTTTATTTCCTCCTTCTTATATATATCATTAAAAGAATTAATGCTGCTATTACCATCCCTGCAATAATCGTTCCATAGCTTTTTTGATTTTTTTCATGTTGGATTCCGAAAAGTTTTTCATCTGTCTGGGAGAATATGCTTTCAATTATTTTCATACTCTCCTTATATTTACCTTTATCTGCAAGTTCTTTTGCTTTTTCATAGCTATATGTATAATCGCTGCCATTGATATTTTTCTCAATTTCAACTCTTGCATTACACATATCTAAAGAAATTTTAGAAATGACTTCTTTTGAATAGTCATCAAATTTATTTATATTTCTCTCCATATTACATATTGTTTTATAATAACTTTCATTCCATAAATTGATTAACATTTTTTTCTCGTTATCATTTATATTCATCCACAATTCTTCTAAAGCCAAAGCTTGTTTTTGCACGTCTGTATCTGATGCTGTTAAAATTAATGATGCTTTATCATAATTTTTCTCTGCAATTTTTTCTACGTTATCGTTCTCATTTATGAATACATTCTCAACATTTCTGAAATCTACCTTATCAAATTGTAGGAGTAAATTTAAAGCCACATTTGCAGCATCTCCAGTTGTATATGGCTCATAAATTTCGTTATCACATATATGAACTGGGACATATATGGCTGCTCTTTGATTTGGAGCGAACCACCCCATAGTTAATTTATCATATCCATCTTTTGGAATTTTAAAAATCATGGCTCCTTCATTTTCCCCCTCACTCATGCCACGCAAACCATTTAAATCATCTGTTGTTAGTCGGGATAAATCCATCAAATCTTTTACATCAATGCCACCTTTCATCAGCTTTTTCATCAGAATATTTTCCCACTGGTAGTATTCATAGCAAACTTTTATCTTGGCGCTTTTACCATTGCATTCTATTAATTCAACCCAGAAGTTTCCAACTTTGCTACCTTTCCCTTCATCAATTCTAACCTTTTCTCCAAATGGAACTTGCTTAACAACTACCCAGTTCTCACCAATTTTTGTAATCCTTACACCAAGCAAGCCGCCAAGCCTCACAACATGCCATTTAGAAACACTTCCTTCAAATACTTTATCAAAAGAATTTGCGATTATTTTCTTAATCAATCTATTATCCCATAGCATTTTTGGATAATTTGATTGAATTTCAACGCCATTAATCTCGCTTTCTAAAAAATGAATTGCATCAGCTTCTGCTACATAAGCCTTATTTGCCCCAACAACAAACAGATTCTCTCCCACTTTTGGAGCATGCATTTCAGTAACTTTTTCTAATCTGCTCATTGCCTCATCGACACTGCTTGCATTTTCAGCAGCATACATAAGCCAATCAAAATCATCCCATGCATATTTAGTGGGATTAATATATGCGGTTGGTGAATCAGCATCTCCATAAACGATGGCGGCGTCGCTCATCATCATCCCCGCTTTTATTGCATTCGGCGGCGTGTCACCTTTTGTGGCTACTCCTATTATTTTATGATTTAATCTAAATACCCACGGCTCGTTTTTCCAAGGATTATGATATGTATATTCATATCCTTTATTTGCCATAAATAAAACCTGCAAGCCCGGACGCGATGGGTCACGAATTTTCATGAACAGGCTGTAATTGCCAGCTGTGCCATTGTTCACAACCACATCTTTGCATGCTGAAACGATAGGGAGAGATATTAAAGATATTGTGACGATTATAAGAGCATAACCTGCAAATTTCATCAAAAAGATAAATCTTTATTACTAATAATTCTTTGCATTTATGCTATTCCTGCTGAGATATTCTGAGATAGGACTTAAAAGCTGGAAAGTGAGGCAAAGATTTGAAAATTTGCTTATTAAAGACATTAAAAATGCCATGATGTATTACAATATTCAGAATAAAATAATGAAAAAGGAAGGTAGAATAATAATTGAAGCAGGCAATGAAGCAATAAATGTTTTAAAAAAAGTAGGGGGAATAAAATCATTCTCTCCAGTAATAATAACAACTTCAGATTTGGATGAAATAAGGAAAACAGCAATTCAATATTCTTCATATATAAGCAGGGAAGATACATTTGCAGTAATGGTGAGAAGAATCGGCAATCATAATTTTAAAAGCATTGATGTTGCCAGAGCTGTAGGAGATGATATAAGAAAGAAAAGGAAAGCAAGAGTTGATTTAAGCAATCCATCAAAAAAAATTTTTATTGAAATAAGGCAAAAAATTGCATTCATATATAATGAAATAATAAAAGGAATTGGTGGACTACCCTATGGAAGTCAGGGAAAGATAATAGGAATTGTTAAGGATGACAGAGGCATAAAAGCAAGCTGGCTTATGGTGAGGCGAGGTTGTTATGTCGATTTTATTTCTATGCCAAATATGAAAGACAAAATTGATGGAATGATGGAATGGAGAGAACATAAAATTTATTTTAATGGAAATGTAGAAAAAATTGTTAAGGCAACAAAAGCAAAGGGAATTGTTGGTTATACCAGATTTATAAAAAAAAGTGTGCCAGTTTTTTACCCATTGCTTGGAAAAGAATTTATTGATTCCATGATTTAGGATAAGATGAAATTTATAGTATATGGTGCGGGAGCATTGGGCTCTCTATTTGGTGGCTTGCTGTCCAGATGCCATAATGTTTTGCTGATTGGGAGGGAAGAACACATAAATGCAATATTCAAGCATGGGTTAAAGATAGAGGGCATAACAAATGAAATTTTTTATCCTAATGTAGAATGGGATGGAAGCAATTATGATTTAATGATTTTAACTGTAAAAGCCTATGATACAGAAAAAGCTATGGAGCAAGCTATAAAAAAATTTGGTGTTATGCCTGTGCTAAGTCTTCAAAATGGTTTGAGAAATGAAGATATAATAGAAAAATTTGTTGGAAGGGAAAATACAATTGGAGGCGTGACAAGTCATGGTGTAACATTTATTTCCCCGGGTAAAATAAGGCATGCTGGAAAAGGGGTAACGATTATTGGAGGAATTGGAAAAAATGAAATAGTTGAAAATATAGCAAATGCATTCAATGAATGTGGAATAGAAACAAAAGTCAGTAAAAACATAAAGAAAGAAATATGGAGAAAGACAATAATAAATTCTGCAATAAACAGTCTTACAACTATATTAAAATGTAAAAATGGAGAGCTAATAAAATATGAAAATTTAATAAAAAAAATTTGTAGCGAAGGGATGGAAGTGGCAAAAATTGAAGGATATTCAATAAATGATGCTTTTGAGAAAACCATGCATGTCATCACAAATACAAAAAATAATTATTCTTCAATGTTGCAGGATATTATGAACAAAAAAAGAACAGAAATAAATGAAATAAATGGAGAAATATCAAGGATTGCAGAATTGCATGGCATTCATGCCTGTTATAATAGTGTTTTAACAGAAATAATAAAGGAAATGGAGAATGTTGGCACCTAGGTTGGCCTGTCGGTCATCTTTTATCCCGCAGGGGCCCATAGGCGCCTGTCGCCCCACGCTTGCATCTCTAATCATAAATCATAGAGACCTTCGAATGAGGCATTTCTTAAACCAATTATTAAATAAAAATTTTATTAAAATTTTTTATAATTCTTTTAAAATTTTATTTTAAGAACATTTAAAAATATGGAAGCATGAGAATATATGAGAAAAGTTATTACATTAGCCATCATTATTTTTCTTCTCAGCCCCCCTTCTTTGATTTATAATACCCATATAGAAGAAAAAATGGAAGAAAAAGTAAATGTTGAGCCTTTAAAAAAAGATATTGAAAACAATGCAACGTTTAAAATTTTATATCCAAGGTGTTCCGACCCTGCAATTGTGGAAAAGGGAAACAAATTTTCCATCATTATTCAAAAATGTGAATTTAGCCAAATATATGTAAGAATATCAACAGCCTATGAACCTGTTGTGGATGAAATCTATCTCAAAGTTGAAAAGTATAATATTGATAGCAATGTTACCATAATTGCAAAAGTTCCTGAAGATACACCAGAAGAATTGTATAATCTGACAATAATCATATATAATGGAAGCTATTTTTTTAAAACAGAACCAAGAGCAGTCAGTATTGTTGATGAAATAGATGGTAATTTTACATTCATCCATGTAACAGATTTTCATATTGGTGACCTGAGAGGAATGAAAGAAAATATTAAAGAAACCGTAGGATGGAAAGCAGCCAAAAAATGCATACAGGAAGTGAATTTAATTCATCCAGATTTTGTTGTTATAACAGGTGATTTGGTTTTTGGGCAATTATACCCATTCGAATATTCATTTGAATATAAGAAATTATATCAGATATTGCAGGAGTTTGATGTGCCTACGTATTTATGCCCCGGTAATCATGATGGATATGTTCAATGCGGGCAGGATGGATTTGAATTCTGGCAAAAATATTTTGGACCCATCTATTATTCATTTGATTATGGAAAAGCCCATTTTATAATGGCTAATTCTTATGATTGGCCCAAGCCAAGCAGATTTGCAATTTCATATATTGCTTTTAATTGGGGCGGCCATATTGGAAATAAACAATTGAGATGGATAGAAGATGATTTAAAAAATACGAATGCAAGCATTAAATTCCTTCTTTTACACCACAATCCATTATGGGATACAAAAAATGATTCATTATTAAGGAATGGCTACGAAGGTAGAAAAGAGATTCTTTACTTAATCGGAAAATATGGAATAAATGCTGTTCTTGATGGACATGTTCATTATGATAATGTAAGCATATTGAATAATACAGTTTATATTACCAC
>JAGGSX010000043.1 GCA_021158865.1 Thermoplasmata archaeon | reverse complement strand
ACACCGATACATTAACATGGACTGAGCCAACTACACATGGAGCACTTCTGTTATCACTTGCATTTATGTATATTGGTGTATTGCTCGTTATATACTCTGCTCCTGTATTGTTCATGTAATATGGCTTTCCATATTGCTTGCTTATATTTGGTGCTACATTATCATCTTTAAACTCAATCGTAACTGGCTCTGTGAAGTTATTTCCCAGATCGTCTACAATGTAATATTCAACATAATGTGTACAATTATCATAGAAACCACGGCTCGCCATTGTAAATTCAACACTATTATTCCATTCACCTTCAAGCCAACCGGTATCATGTAATCCAGTTTCATTCCATACACGATAATATATCTTATAACTTTCAACACTGCAATTCATTGTCCAGTTTGCAGATATATTGTCGAAACTATTGTAGTCAAGCAAAGGATTCAATTCGACACCAAAATGCACTACATCTCCAACATGTATCGGGTTCTCCTTATCCATCCATGTTATTTCTACACCATAAGATGTATTCCTTATTATTGGCGGTGAACCCCACCCATTGAACCAGTCAAGTATATCATCTGTAGAAAATGGATAACCAGATGCATTCCAGAACTCTATCTCGAAATTGTTTGCGTCAATTATATCATAGTAAGGCGCATCAAAATTGACCAGAACATGCTCTATTTCTCCCGATGTTTGATTTATTATTGCTTCGCCTATAAATCTTGCTATGATATAACTTGAGTTATCGAACCATACAGTGTATCTAATGAGAATGGCAGGATTGCTACCTAAAGATACTGATACAGTATGTGTATTAAATGCGGCAAAAGAATGATTTACTGGGATAGTCCAACTAAGGGATGCAACATTTTCCCAAGTAAGAGCATTTAATTCATAAGCAGAAGATGAATTTGCCACCTGCCATGAGATATTTAGGTTATATGAGAAGAAATTGTGGATATTCCAATGTAAGTTTGTACCTGAAATCTTAGCAAATGGCCACACCATAGGCACTCCATACAATTTTTCTTTGAATGGTTCATCTGTTGCATTTATATATATTGGCGTATCCTTTGTTATAAACGTGGCTTCTGATTCATTTACATAACTTGGCTCTCCCACACTTACATTTCCTCTCGGCGGGCTATTGTCAACAAAGAAATTCACCCATCCTATCCGATAATTTCCAAGCTCATCCCGCACCATATAGGAGAGATTATGGCTGCACTCATTATATGCATATATCTCTGTACTATTTTCACCCGAACCCCCATGTTCCGGGTCACCTATAACAGAATACGATATATAAGCCCCGCCAACTATACATTCTCCTGTTCCGTTATCTGTTGCGTTCAACCATATTGGAGTGCTATTGTTAATAAATGTTGCATTTCCTCTTATGACCACTGGATTTCCAAATACAACGCTTACATCAGGTGGGGTGTTATCAACAAGGAAGTAAATAGAATGATGCTCCTCAATATTATCAACATAATCAATGCTCCACCATTCAAGCGTGTGGTTGCATTCCTCATTGAAATAAACAATGGTGGAGATATTGCCAGTTGTATTATCTATATCGTATGGCCAATCATTATCATGTATTATATATTCTGTCGATGTTCCATTCCATGTTATAACATAATGCAATTCTTTTACTCCTGAACCATTATTACATCCTGAATCGGTTGCATTTAACCATATTGGAGTATGGCTTGTAACAAAATTGCCATATTTTGGATTGCCTATCTCGATAGTTGTTGATGGAGCAACATCGTCACAATAAAATGTTTCATTGTGTAATGCTTCAACATTACCCAGGTCATCAACAGCATACCATTCCACATAGTGAGTGCAATTCTTGGTAAAATTGAATTCTACAGGAGATGGAGCAGGTGTGCTCCAGTTGTATTCGATCCATCCGTCATATTCATTCCATACTCTGTAATATATTTTTACGCCTCCTGCTGCGCTTCCTGTTCCGCATGGATCAGGATCACTTGCCTCTATCTTGAATGTTGTATTTTTATTCACATAATCTCCAGAATGTGGTCCCTCTACTATGGAAAGACTGGATGTTGGAGGAACTTCATCAACATATAGAGTAACATTTTTCGTTGCCTCAGTATTTCCTAAAGCATCCTCTGCATAATATTCAACATAATGTTTGCACGTTTTGGTGAAATTAAATGCCACATCACTTCCCCATGTGCCAGTCTGCCAAGCACTCCATCCAGTAAACTGATTCCATATATGGTAGTGTATTCTTGTAACTCCAACAGCACATGAACCACCATCAGTAGCATGCAATGTCATTACAGTAACAAGCTTGACATAATTTCCATGATATGGATCTCCTATGTTCAACTGTGTATTCGGCGGACTATCGTCCACATAATGGTCCTGTGTTGTTATTGCCTCAGCATTGCTATGGTTATCAATGCTGTAGAACTGCAATTTATGATGGCATTCTTCTGTGAAATAAATTGGATTAAAATTAACGGTTGCATTCCTATATACATACCAGCATGTTCCACTTATATTTGTAATATTTGCATTTCCTCCATAATAATCTGTTTCATTAGCAGGATGCCATGTGTTGTTATACCATATACGATAGTAAGTTGCATTAACACCTGACATATCATCGGTTGCATTGAGCCATATCGGAGTGTGAGTTGTAACATGCTCTCCATCATTATAATTCGGCTCTCCTATAACTTTTGTTGTTGTTGGAGGAGTTAAATCTTCTTCGAGAGGAGCAAATATTGGGTCATCTATGCTTGTTATGTTCACGCCCACAATGTTTGCAGTTGTATTCAACAATCTGCTCCCATTCCATCCATCTTTGTACCACGATCCATTATACTTACATATAAAGACATTATCCTCGCTTGTTATTATCCTGGATTCATTATAATGAATAAGCACATTCATCCATGCACCTGATGTAGTGGAAGAAATGTTAAGATAATTACCCAGATTATGGAAGCCAACAGGGTCAGCGGGAGCCGTATCAACTCCATCAATAGTAAAATTACCGTAATAACTATTGATATCAAATGTTGTTGGATATGAGGCGACGGTGTTGTTAAGGAAAATATTATCTGGACTGCTTATAACATTTATATCCCATTGAGAATTGGAAAGGGTATTATTCCTGATAATATTTTCGGTTGAACCCCCAAGAATTAAAATGCCTCTTTGATTATTTTTAAGATTACAATTTTCTATTGAATTATAATCTGCATTTGAAAGATATATTCCATATAACCCTCCAGATATAAAATCTGTGTTTAATAATTTATTGTGTCTGCTTACCATAAGATATACCCCGTATGCGCCATTATCAATACATTTTTCATTATTTTGAATAATGTTGTGATGTGAATACGCAATGACTAAACCATTCTGATTAGAAGACCAATTACAATTTTCTATTGTAATATTTGTTGAACTATTTAGCTTAATTGCAAATGTGCTTGCATTATAAATCCTGGTGTTATTTATCCAGCTTTTATTAACATTATCAATTATTGTTCCATTTCCTACTGCTCCAATTGAATTATCCACAGTAATATTATCCATTGTAACATTTTGTATCATAAATGAGGCATTATGAACTAAAACACCAATGGAACAATTGGAGATGGTAAAGTTTTCTATAAATGTGTTATTTGCTTCAATTTTTATTCCAATGCTTCCATTTGCATCTATGGCTGGGTCACCAACAATTTTCAAAGGCTTATTTATAACAATATTTTCTTTATACAATCCGGGATTAACTTTTATGGTATCGCCATCTGAAGCAGCGTTGATTGCATCCTCTATATTATCATTTGTATGATATGTCATTGGGCTTGTAGGCCATGGATAGCCAAGCCATGGCGAGAAATCAACATTTCCTTCTACTCCATCTCCGCTACCTGATGGATTCAGGGTTGCATTATATGGCCCAGCTGCATCTCCCCAGTAGTTTAGTGTGGCATTTACCGTATCTATCTGATTGCTATCTGTCCACAATCCCCAACCATTGTTATAGATGTTGTTGTAATGTATAGTTACATTTGTTGGAGATGGATCTCCATAACCATAATTCCATACATCGATGGCATCATAAGTGGTGTTAGTTATTTCGTTATACAAAATAGCTACATTGGTTACGTTGTTAGCAATGCTTATCCCGTAAATATTTTTATCAAGGGTATTGTTAGTAATTGTGATATCCCATATGCTCGCAACATTATACGGAGATCCCCAAGATGCTGTTGCATCTTCCACTCCTATTGGTTTATCACAATTGATAATAGTATTATCGTTTATTATTACATCATGAGTGTCCGTAACTATTATTCCACTTGATGCCCAACCTGTGCTATTAACCATACAATCATGAATTTCATTTCCTTCTACAGTTCCACTTGCTCCCCAGCCAATCTGTATTCCATTTTCTGCATTCCATCCTGTGGCATCTTCCAATCCATTTCCATATACAATATTATTTTTAATGGTAATAACTGGATCTGGCAACGTGCCTGCATCTCCATTTGCAACTATGCCTCCTCTGGAGAAATCTTTAACTGTATTGCCATATACTGTTAAATCTGAATTTCCATATGCTAAAATACCAAATGTCTGCTCTCCGCTTCCATTTCCGCTTGGTCCATACATGTCGTGAATATAATTATTGGAAATATTCCCAACAACATTTCTTATGAATATACCTGCAAAGTAATGGCCTGCTGTTCCAGCATTACTTCCATTGATTTCGAATCCAGATATGTTCACATTTATTGTTCCTGAGCCATAATATGTATTGTTAATAGCACTATATGTACCGCCTGCTATAAGAACAACATATTCAAATGTATGAGTACTCTCCTGAATCTTTACAGTGTTTGGTGTTGCCAGGCATTTTATTATTGCTCCTGGTTCTCCTATCAAATTAATGCTTTTGTTTATTGTAATGCTTTCTGTATATATTCCTGCCTCAACATATATTGTATCTCCATCACTTGCAGCATTTATTGCATCCTGAATGGATGTTCCATTCCATTCCCCTGCATCAAAGATCCCATTATTATTCTCATCAATCCATACTGGGTCATGTGATGGAAGAGCATTTCCACTTCCTGCCATTACCAGAAAAGCTATAATTCCAAAGACTCCAGCCACCACTATACCTTTCTTCAAAACTTTACCACTTTCCTTCATTTTAATTCCTCCTTTTATTTTGTAATAAATTTAATTGTTTATAAATCTTTTTTAAATTTTTCTAAAATCCTGCTGTGTTGAACAAATAGTAAATTTTTTATTCTTTTCTTTCTCCATCCTTTGGAGGGGATGGAATGGAAAAGAAAAGAAATTGGAAAGAATATAATGAAAGGCTGGTAAAAAGAGGAGAAATATTCATTTCTATAGATTTTATTAAAAATTGGAAAAAAAGAGCTTGAAAAAATGAATAAAAATAAGAAAGGAATATCATATCAATATCCTGTTCATTCATGAATTTTCTTGCATTTCTTCATATTGCATTTCTCCCATTTCGTCAGCTTGAAGGATTTTTAAAAGGATTATACAGGTATATTCCAGAAATAAAAGCAGCAGATTACACCACAATTTTCAAAAGGCTAAAGAAAATGAATATTGAATTTCCGTTCCAGGAGCTGGATGATGACATAATTCTTGCTATAGATTCAACGGGGATGAAAGTATCGAGCAGGGGAGAATGGATGGATCACAAATGGAAAGTGAAGAAAGGATGGATCAAAGTTCATGTTGCAGTTGATATAAAAACAAAGAAATTGCTTGCACTGGAAATAACAGATGAAAGCGTAGGGATGAAAAATGTTGCAACCATTGATAAAACAGGCTAAGAACAATAGCAATGGAAAGAAAATAAAAGCTGTTTATGCAGATGGAGCATATGATAGTAGAGAAAATTTTAATTTTCTTGATAAGGAAGAAATAGAGCCAATCATAAGGATAAGAAAGAATGCTTCAACAAAAGCAAGAGGTTCTCCTGCAAGAGCTGAAATGGTTAGGGAAAGAAAAGAGATTGGATACGAAGGATGGAAGGATAAATACAGATATGGCAAAAGATGGGCTGCAGAAACATTCTTTTCTGGTGTGAAAAGAACATTTGGAGAAACATCAAGAGCAAGGAGTGTAGATGGAATTTTTCAGGAAGTGAAATTGAAATTTTTATTCTATAATATGTTGTTAAGCTTGTAAAATCGCTGCTTCTTTTTTGATAATTTTATCAGAAGAAGCAGCTTTATTCAATTATTCAACACAGCAAAAGATAAACCCTTTAGATATCCAATTTTCTCCCACAGTTGGGGCACACTCCAACACGCTTTGCACAGCTCTTATGAAAAACTGCTCCGCATTCACATCTTACAATCTCTACTCCAGGTTTAAATTTACCAAAGCATATGTCACATCTAAGCTCCCTGTTTTCATCTTTTATCCTGACTTTCTTTCTCTTCATTTTATAAATATACACTAAAATCGGGGCAATAGCAGCAACAATGGCAGCCAAAGCCATATATGGAAATATATTAAATCCTTCAGATGAAGCTGCAAAATAGAGGTAAAGAACATTATTTTCTTTATTTTCTTCTCCAAAATTGTTATCAGGATTGACAATTGCC
>JAGGSX010000052.1 GCA_021158865.1 Thermoplasmata archaeon | reverse complement strand
AAATTTAATAAATGGCAAGGTGATTACAATGTAAGGAGGAATTTTAACATAGGTGCATCTGCCCATTTTGAGGAATATCTTGAAATAGAAAATTATATATAACCCTTCTTCCATTCTCTTCCGAATAATTTCAAAAAAATTTGAAATGGTGATATTGTGATGGGGGATATCGAGCGCAGGTGCCAGATTATCAAGAATTTCATGCTATCCTGGCTTGCAAGTGTTATGGGGATATGGGGTGAATATGAAAAAACTTGAAATACCTGAGGAAGTTAAAAAAGAATTGCGGGAAAAAGGTGGTTGGAGTAACGTCAAGAAAAGTTTGCCCCTAAAAGAGATAAAAGAAGTTGAAAAGGTGATGAAGGTTCTATCCTGCGATACCAGACTGAGGATTCTATACGCTCTATCAGAGCAGAGGATGTGCGTGTGCATGCTTACGGAGCTGACAGGGTGTTCATACTCAAAATGCTCCTATCATCTCTCAAAATTGAAGGATGCAGGACTTATAAAAGCCACAAGGAAGGGAAATTATCTTATTTATTCGCTTACGCCATTTGGCAGAAGCATTGTCCGACATTTCAAGAAATACAAGCCAGAGGTGAAAAAATGAGTGAAAAAAAGTTTGATGAATGGTTTGGTGTGCCGAGAAAGGAAATAGCATGGTATCCGAAGATAGACCCTGCAACATGCATTGGCTGCGGGCTGTGCACGGTGGTATGCGGAAGAGGTGTATATTCCTATGATTTGGTGGATAAAAAGCCTGTGGTTATCAAACCATACAACTGCCTTGTCGGATGCCAGACCTGTGCCAATTTATGCCCTGTCGGGGCAATAGAATTTCCTGATCCGCAGATTGTCAGGGATGAGGCAAGAAAACACAAAATATTCACGAAAGTCAAGAAACTGCTAAATGAAAAATTTGCTCATCAACTGATGGAGACAGCAAAGAGTTACAGCGAGGAAATATCTTCTCAGGAAAAGAAAATGAAAGAAATTAAGGGGGGTGAATAAAATAGAAGAGGAAAAGATTAAACAAAAAATTCCTCAATCGGCAAGGATACTGCAAGTGAGAGAGAAAGCGAAAATTCTTAGGGAAAAAATTGGAATGCACACATTTCCCGTCGGTGTCAAATTCATTTTACAGAGGAATGTTGCAATCATCGATGAAGTGGCAAAAATTGAGGATGTAAAAAGACTAAACAGGCACAGATACTGTCAGGCAGTCATGGAAGCCAGACATGGTAAACATGTGCTTCTTGATAAGGAAGGTATTGCATGTCCTGCAGCAGCTGCTGCATTCGGCTTCAAACCGCTTCCAGAGGGATTGAAGAATGGAAAGGGGTTGGTCGGTTTTGGTATAACCGAACACATAGATGTGGGAAGAGAAATGTTTAAAGAAATGCCTTCATTGGCCATGGGGGAATTGAATTCACTCTATCTTTTCCCATTGGAAACTGCCATCATCGAACCTGATGTCGTTGTTATGGAAGACCAGGTTGAAAGATTAATGTGGGTTGTGCTGGCTTATATAAATGTAAAAGGAGGAAAACGTGTGGAAAGTTCCACCGCGGTATTGCAGGCAACCTGTGTTGATTCGACAATCATTCCTTACAAACAACACAGGATGAATTTAAGTTATGGATGTTATGGGTGCAGAGATGCAACTGACATCGGACCAGATGAAAGTGTTCTCGGCTTTCCTTACAGCGATTTTGATAAAATTGTAGAGTATATTGAACATCTATCAATGAAGGCTATACCTAATTCAAGAAGTAAAAATGCATACACCGTGCTCAAGAAGAGGAGTGCTGAAAAGGTGCTGAGAACCGATATATTTCAAATGCATCAAAAGGAGAAATAATTATGAAAATTCCAAAAATAGGTTGATTATTTGTAATAGCGGGGCATCAAATTCTGGGCATCTAACAGGGTTTGTTGCATTTGAAATAGTTAAGAAGGTTGGGAAGGAAAAAAGACGGGATTTGCTCCCTCCCTGCCCTTGCGAATGGCATTCCAAGGCAAATCTTGCTTGTTAAGAAAATTCCTCATATTATAGTGATTGATGGATGTCACAATGAATGCTCCAAGAAAATTTTGGACAGGATAGGAACTAAGTATGAAAGGTATATCAATCTGGAAAATGATTTTGGATACAAAAATTGGGACCTTTTACTACTTTCGGATATTCAGAGAAGGATGCAAAAAGAATTTCGTCAAATGTTATTTTTTTCTATAAATAGATGAATAAGAAAAAGAAGCAATAGGGAAATGGCTATTTCTAAGAATCTGCTTTTATCAATTTGTCCCATAATAAAATACATAGTTGTAAATGTAAAGGCGAATAAGAAGAGAATTTTACTCAAGACACTGTGATTCATTTCTCCTCCTCTGATATGTTTTGATTATTTTTAAGAAATCCTTTTTCCGAAAACTTGGCCAGTATACATCATAGAAGCAAAGCAACGAATTTGCAGATTGCCATAACAAAAAATTTGACAATCTTTCTTCTCCTGATGTTCTTATTATTATGTCTGGGTCGGGCAATCCGTGTGTATAGAGATGAGAAGATATGGTAGATTCATCTATTTCTTCTGGTTTTAATTTTCCAGCCTTCACTTTTTCCATAATTTTTTTCGTTGCTTCCGTTATTTCATCTCTTCCTCCATAAGCCACAGCAATATCGAAGATATAATTTGAATAGCTCTCAGTTGCCTTCATGACTTCCTCTGCTTTCTTCCTGACTTTTTCTGGTAGAAAATCAAGATTGCCAATAATTCTAACTCTTATTCCATATTTGTGTATTCTTTCATCCTTAAGCAATTCATCAAATTTTTTAAAGAATAAGTCCATAAGTTCTGTAACTTCTTCTCTTGCCCTTCTAAAATTTTCCACGGAAAAAGCATAGACTGTAAGCACCTTTATATCTAATTCTGTGCATATTTCCAAAATCTCTTCCACTCTATCAGCACCTCTTTTATGTCCTTCACAAATATCCATTTTCATTTCCATTGCAAATCTCCTGTTTCCATCCATAATTATTGCAACGTGTTTGGGAAGAGGATGCCTTTTAATTTCTTTTAAAAGTTCTTTCTCTCTAAATTCTTCTATCTTGCCTACTAACAGCCTGAAAAATTTACTCGAAAAAATATTTTTTGTGATATTGCTGAATAGCATGAAATCCATTATCTTTCTTTCAAACCGAATCCACTTCTTTTTTAATTCCTTCTTCATTATTCCAGCACTTTTTTTTTCTTTCCCTGCCACTCAATAATTTTTATAAATAAATGGTATAGGGGCTTTATCAAAATATCTTTTTTTCTCTCCTGAAAATATTCATTTGCTATGTTTTTAGCCCATTTTATGTCATGCTGCAAACATTTTATCAACAGCTCTTTTTGCAATTCATTCATCTGCTCTTCTCTAAACCAGTCTTTATTTTTCAATTTACCCATTGGAACAAAAAATAATGGAACAATCAAAGATTTAAAATCTTTTAAGTCATCCATCAACTCAATTGTTTTTATGACATCATCATCTGTTTCTTGGGGCAATCCAACTATCAGAGTGCAAGCTGGAATCATGCCTGCATCTGTCATTACGCCTGCAGCCTGCTTCACAATTTCAGGATATTCTTTAGGCTTAAATGGCTTGGCTTTTGCCGGCATTGCTTTTTTAACCAATTCTGGCGAACCAGTTTCTATACCCATCTCAGCCCCCCACCATTTTTGATTTTCATCTATGATAACTTCTGCCACTTTTTCAATTATTTTTGGTTTTGTCGCAACAGCTGCAAAAGAAGCATGGCTCCATGTAACATTTTTCATATACTTTTTTGCAATTTCATTTAATTTTAATACCTTCTCTTCATCTGGAATAACATTGCTTGAACCATATAGCATTACGTCTTCACCATGCAAAATTGTTGCATCCAGTCCGTATTTTTTATTTACAAGCAATTCTTTTTCAATTTTTTCATAGGGATACCATCTCAATGGACGCAAAGTTACAGTGCAAAATTTACAACCTCTTGGACAACCACGACCAATTTCAATTAAGCCATTAACACTTGCTTTTTTTATTTCGGGTATTTCATCCAAGCTTGGAGCTTCTTTAGGCATCTTTTCAATATACTGGGGCAATTCTTTGCCATCTAAGGCATTTTTAAAAAGCCATGGAACATCTTTCTCAGCTTCTCCATCATAAATACAATCTATTTTATAGCGGGATGCAAATTCCATATTATATTTGAATTGCCACACTCCTGGGCCGCCGATAATTGTTTTTGCTCCCTGCTTCTTTAATTTTTTATAGGCATTGCTTTTAAACAGCAACTCAAAATATTTTGCGTTATATGGCATTCCAGTTTTCATTATGCCAGCAAATGTTGTTGAGGAAGGTCCCCATCCAAATGGGTCCATTACATATATTCCTATAACTTTTGCATTATGATTTGCTATATCATCTGGATAAACAACACCTGCATCTATGCCGGCATCTATTAATTTTGCTTCTATCTTACGCAATCCATAGGGGGCCTGCCATGGAAAGCCATTGTTGCTTTTTATCCTTGGAAAGAAAAGATATCGAAAAAGCCATTCTGGAAGCCAATTTGGAGGAGCGCTTGTCCCAAATCCCAAAAATTCCTTTCCATGATGATTACTCATCAGAGTTTTATCCGCTGTAAGCACTACTTCCATGTTTCAAGCACCTTCTCGTATGCATTTTTATTAATCACACATCCAGGATCAGGTGCAAGATAATCTCCAAAATAACCATAGGCACGAGCCCTGCAACCTCCACAATGATAACGATATGGGCATTTTCCACAATCTTCTTCAAGCAAATCTTTATTCCTCAAATCATTCAAAACTTTATTATTTTGCCATAAATCTTCAAAATCATCTTCTTTTATATTCCCTACCTTTAGAGGAAAAAATACGCATGGTTGCAAGTCACCATTTGGCCGCATCGACATGTAAAATCTTCCTGCTCCACATCCACCTATAAATTCTGCCAAATTTGCAAGCTTGCCCGGTAAACGAGCATTATAAAAATGCGTTGGCATCAAAATTTCGTCAGTCTTTTCTTTATATTCTTCCTGTAATGCTACCCTAGCAAATTGAGGTGCAGTAGAAAGTAGCTCAACGCTTGTTTCTTTATTCTTATAATAAAGCATTTTCAAAATTTCTTCTCTTTCTTCAGGAGTCAAATCATTTTCTATGATAAATTTTCCTCTTCCGGTTGGAACAAAATTGTATAACATGAACCAATTTACTTTCAATTCTTCTGCCAAATCTATTATATCTGGAATTTCTTTGTAATTATAATGTGTGGCTGTTGTCGCAATTTCAACAAAAAAGCCGGCTTTGACAGCATTTTTTATTCCTTTTATTGTTCTTTCAAATGCTCCAGGTATGCCTCTGAATTCATCATGTGTTTCTGGTGTAGCGCCATCCAAGCTTATCTGAACAAATTGTATACCTGCATCCTTCATTTTTTTTGCAACTTCTTCTGTTATAAGAGTTCCATTTGTAGCAACAGCAACATACATTCCTTTATTGGAAGCATATCTTGCCAATTCAAAAATATCTGGCCTAACCAATGGCTCGCCACCAGAAAATGCCAGTATCGTTACACCAGCTTTATCAAAAATATCTATTGCTCTCTTGGCTTCTTCAGTTGTCAGTTCATCTGGTAAAGGCTTTCCTGCATTTGCATAACAATGTTTGCATCTCAAATTGCATGCATAGGTGACGTCCCACACTATTTGATATGGGGCGCCGCTTGTAAACGGGCGGCGGACTCCAAATAATGCTATTCCTTTTAGTGTGGATGCCAAAGCTTTTGCCCAATATGGGTCTTTAAATTTTTCTTTTATTGTTTGCTCATCAACTCCAAATGCTTCGCCTCCTTTTATCAAAAATTTTCTTAGCGCTTTTTCCGCCGCCTTGCATCCAAGACATGCATCCTTTCTTTGCCCCGTGAATAATTCTATCGCAACTTCTATACGATTTTTTTTATCTTTCTCACAATATTTACTCATGGATTTCAATATTTTTCTTGACAATGGATTACCAATTGTAGATTCTAATAAACCTATAACTGTGGCTGTCTTCATATTTTTACCTCATACTGCTTCTTCAATTTTTTTAAGATATTTTAGAGTTGCCTCAACTCTTGAAATTAAATTTGAAAGTTTATACTTATATTTCCCTTCAACTTTTTTTATTTCTTCTCTCAAATCATTCAAAAGATTGGATAACCTCCTTCTATCATTTTCTATTATCTTAATAAAATCAATATTTGCAGAATAAACGCATATTCTATTACTTCTATCTTTTTCAATAAATCCTATTCTATTTAAAAAATTTAATGCATTCACTACAGTTGAATATGCATATCCTGTTTCCTTTGAAATTTCTTTTGCATTCGTTTTTCCATGGGTTGAAAGGGTTGCAACTATATTCGCTTCAGCATCTCCAAGCCCATAATGTTTTAAAACATCTGCTATCCTGCTTTCTACTTTTTTTATCATAACTTTGGTAATAAGAATACTGTTATAAATAATTTTCTATAATGGTGCTGTGTTGTAATGGCAGATGCACCTATGTTAAAATTCCTCCTTACATTGTAATCACCTTGCCATTTATTAAATTT
>JAGGSX010000020.1 GCA_021158865.1 Thermoplasmata archaeon | reverse complement strand
GCCTTTATCAAATATTTTGCTGCTGAAGGATCCAATGACAATGATATCACCTCTTTAAGTAATTGCCTTAATCAAAAGCATTATTAAAACCTTACTATATGCCGATATTCAATTCTTCTCTATATATGATTCCTTCAGTATTTTACATAAATTTTATAGCAATCATGAGAAAATTTTGGTTCAATGCCGTAAAATAGAATTTGCCCCCTTCCTTCAATTTTTTTATAAAAATGCCATTTACTGCTATTTTCTAAATACTCCTCAAGCCCTTTTATTTCATAGAGATGGTAATACAGCACAATAACTTTTGTCTCATTTTTCTCAAGCCAGTAAATTATGTCATTTAAGCTAACTTCAGGATAATGATATCTCGCCAGATTTGTTAAATTGGGCGGAGCAAGGCGGTGTGCTTCAACATTAATCAACGGATTTCCAGAAATTATGATATCATTTTTATTTGATATTTCATCTATTTCTCTTGCTACATTATATGACAAATCTCTCGGTGCTGTAAAAACAAAAAAGATTGCAAGCAATAGATTTATTGAAACAAATATTGCTGTAATAACCCTTCTTTTATTCCATTTTTGGTTTATTGCAATGGAAGATAATATTGCGAGAGGATATGAAATATAAACAAAATGATGCTGTGAGCTTCTTCCTTGAATTAGCAGAGGCACAAAAATTAGAATGGCTATGGATACTAAATACAAAATTTTATGATTTTTTAGATTCCATTTTCTGATTGCATAGAGGTAAATAAAACATGATGAAAAAAATAGTATGACGCTTAACTTGCTATAAAAATCAAAAGCCCTGTGAGATTGACGAAGAAAAATTCCTTCAATTAGCTGATGAGGAGAAAAGAAAAGAAAAAGAAAAACAGCTGGGAGAAATAGAAATGCAAGATAAATAATTCCATGGATTCTATTTTTCTTCATAAAAATTATGTAAAATAAAATAAAAAATGGTATCAAAAATGGTATGATTTTGGAAAAAATGGACAGAGATAAAAATATTGATGAAAGAGCCAAATGAAAAATTTTTTTGTTTTCAATGTAATTAAGAAAGAAAAAGGAAGATATTGAGAGTAAAGAAGCAGAAAATAAATCCAAACTTGCAAGACGTGATTCTCTGAATAAACTCAAATCAAGTGATAAAATTAAAATAGAAAGAATTGCCACACTTCTTCCAAATTTTTTTGCACTTAGAAACAAAAAGATAAAGGATATTAGAAACATTGCATAGGAAAGATACCTGCAAAAAATCACATTTCCACCGAGCAAAGAAAATGTTATCAATGCAAGAGGAGCTTGGTCGCCATTCAAATCTTCATAATAGTTGTAGCCGCCAGCCATCATTTTTGCTTGCAGTAGGTGTATGCCTTCATCTATCCCATTTGTCGAAAAAGGATTTTGGATGTTATATGCTCTTATAATGAAACTGAATATTATGATTATAATAATTATCTTATTTTTTAATGACATAGGTTACACCTCCTATTAAGCTTGTTATTACTTTAACAATTTGATCTAAAAAACCGAGCGAAAAGAAAGATGCATAGCTCTTGCTAACGGAAGAAAAAAGAATTGCATAGCTGCTTTCTCTAACTCCAAAACCCTGAATTGATATTGGCAGGGAAACAAGAATCTGTGATATTGGTATAAAAATAAAGAAATAAATGAAATTTATTTTAAGTCCTAAAGATAGAGAAAGAACATAATTATTGAAAATCAGCATTACATGGTAAAGGAGAGAGAGAAAACATTTATAATAAAAATTCTGATTTTTTCCCATTTATAAAATAATGTTGCTGTTATTTTTTCAATAATTGTTGTTTTTATTAAAACAAATAAAAAAATGAGAAAAGATAGCATAACAATAACTGCAATTAAAATTGCAAATTCTGGAAGTATTGAATAAGATAACAATATGCCAATTGATGCAATCAATATTACTGCAATCAGCCCTGCTATTCTGTCCATTATTACTGAAGAAAATGATTCTATGCTATTTGTCTTTTTTCCAAGTTTGTAAGCTTTGATTACATCTCCTCCAAATGAAGAAGGCATCAT
Organism: Thermoplasmata archaeon; assembly: GCA_021158865.1. Lineage (GTDB taxonomy): Archaea > Thermoplasmatota > E2 > UBA202 > JdFR-43 > JAGGXW01. Next base: position 4,595 of record JAGGSX010000020.1, on the reverse strand, counting down.
CACATTGAAAAATGAACCCATATAATAATATGATAAAGCATTGAAATAATTCAATTTTATTTTCTTGCTTTTTAGCAATATTTGCCATCTTTTTGCACTGACAAAAACGCCTATATTCTCTATCAAAAGGGCAGTAATAAATAAAAGCAAATTTATATGAGATAATGCATTTATTATTTTTCCAAAGCCTATAGCCTATAATATATACAAATATAGAAAACAGAGTTATGCTTATTGTTATTCTAATGACAACTTCTTTTTTCACATCTTCTTATGCATTTCATAAATAATAATTTTAGTATAATTTTAAGATATTTTCGTGAGAAATGGATAAATAGAAAGCCATAATAACATCATTCAATGGTCGCGAGAGTAACTCATGGAGTAAAAAATCTACTTGGAGACCCAAAGCAGGGGATAATAAAGCTATCTTTTCCAATGATGGTGGCAATGTTTACGCAAGCCATGTATAATGTTGTGGATGCAATCTGGGTTTCCGGCTTGGGGGCAGATAGCCTTGCAGCTGTTGGCTTGTTTTTTCCATTTCTTTTTCTAATAATGGCTTTATCAAATGGTATAGGAATTGGCGGAAGTTCAGCCATATCCCGCAGAATAGGCGAAGGCAGCAAAACGGCGGCAGACAATACGGCTGTGCATACAATGATTATAGGCATAGCAGTTGGATTGGCAACAAGCTTGCCCTTTCTTCCCTTCCTTAAGAATATATTTATATCGATGGGAGCTGGTGGAAAAGTTGCAGAAATGTCAGCAGATTATGCAAGGATTCTTTTTGCAGGAGCCATATTCATATTTTTTTCGAACATATCAAATGCAATTCTTAGAGGAGAAGGAGATGCAACTCGCTCAATGTATGCAATAGTTTCTGGAGCTATTTTGAATATGATTCTTGACCCAATATACATATATATCTTTAAAATGGGCATTGTAGGTGCTGCCTGGGCTACTTTAACATCCATGCTATTCTCAGCATCATTAATTTTTTACTGGATATTTATGAGACGTGATACCTATGTTGATATAACTTTCAAAGACTTTCATTTTAATAATGGAATAATAAAAGAGATACTCCGCGTAGGTATACCCGCATCCCTCTCACAACTTTCAATGTCAATATCAATGTTTTTCCTAAATATTGTTGTGATATCTACTGGAGGAACTGATGGTGTTGCAATTTTTACCACAGGTTGGAGAATGGTTTCTCTTGGAATAATACCTCTGCTAGGAATGGCAACAGCTGTCACAGCTGTAACAGGAGCCGCCTATGGAGCAAAAGATGCAGATAAACTCAATATTGCTTATTTATATGCAATAAGGATAGGCGTCATCATAGAAATTGCAGTGGCATTAATAACTTTTGTATTTGCGCATCAAATAGCTTTAGCTTTTACTTATTCTAAAGAAGCAAAAAGGATAGCAAATAGCCTTATAACATTCATAATGTGGATGTCTCTCAATTATCCACCCACCCCATTTGGAATGTTTTCATCTGCAATGTTTCAGGGTATGGGAAAAGGAGAAAATGCATTGACTGTAACAATATTGAGAACAATATCATTAACTGTCCCATTGGCTTATCTTTTCGGAATTATCTTAAAATTTGGACTTATTGGTGTGTGGTGGGGCATATTACTTGGAAATGCAATTGGAGCATTTATTGCCTTTTTATGGGGAAAACTTGTCATCAAAAATTTTAGGAATTCCCTGCTTTCTATCAGGTAATAAAAATGTTTTTAATAGAGGAAATATTCCTTTTCATGCAAAAAACATTATTTGTGATTATCGGGGCAACAATAATGTTATTGCCATTGAATGGTATCTCTATTTTTGAAAAGCATATAAGAGATATGAAAACAGATTTTGATCCTTTAGATGACATAGTAGTTACAGTAGAAATAAAAGCCATTCGCTCACTGGAAACAAAATATCTTGGAAGAACAATAGATAAAATCGATTCTCATACCAATCCCGATTTTTATGTAAAAGCATTCATTAATGGAAAAGAATTTATTAGCCCAATATGGCATAACCAGAAATATATTTACAATCCAAATTGGAGTGCAAGTTTGAATGTTCCAGACGATGTAGAATTTGTTAATGTAACAATCCAGCTTTGGGACAACAACCCTCTTGGCGATAGATTATGCGATATTGATAACAATTATAACGACTTTTCAAAAAGTTATGACTTGGATTTAATATATAGCATAAAAACAGGACATTGGTTTGGTGATGATGGTATAACACCACCCGATATAAAATGGCGTTATCCTGATTTAAGTGGATATGGGCGTGCTAATGGATGCGATGATAACAGTATATACCAAAATGATAGAGATTGTGAGATGTGGTTTGATATTTATCAGAATGATTATGATGGAGATGGCATACCCTACTGGGTTGAGAAAAATGTTTATCATACAGACCCAACAAAAGATGATAGAGGAGAAGATGCTGACGGAGACGGTATACCAATAGAGTGGGAATTCAGATGGGGTTATTATATATGGAAACATTGGTGGGATAATAAAGTGGAGTATGAATTGCTCTATGACCCTAATAAATGGGATGACCATGCCAGCTTAGACCCTGATAATGACGGTCTGAATAACATTGAGGAATATGAAACAAGCCAGTGGGATTCGAATCCTTTCCGTCCTGATTTATTCGTAGAAGTTGACCAAATGTCAGCGGGACCAAATGGTGAGCCGGCAAGTATGTTGCCAGATGGAACAAAAGAAATTCTTACGACTGCATACAACAAACATAACATTGTTTATCATCTTGATGACGGCTGCATGGGCGGCGGCGAGACAATACCATTTGAAGAAAAAGTTAGTGGAAATAAATTAAGAGAGAATTATTATGATGAATATTTTCTTCATAATGGCGAACAACAATGGAGAAAGGGCATATTTCATTATGGTCTTGTTGTCTATGATGCTGGCTATCCAGGATATGTAATAAGAAGGGACGAATTTCAGGTATCTTCAAAATATGTAGATGATAAATGTCATCAGTTATTTTTTGTTTCTCCTAAGATTGTATATGGAAGTGTCTTCATGCATGAAACAGGGCATACCTTAGATATATGGAATCCTGGTGTTGATGACCCCAATACTATGTATCCATGGAAATATGATTACTGGAAATATCGCCCATACAAAAGCTGCATGAATTATCGCTATACTTACATTCTTGTTGATTATTCTGATGGAAGTCATGGAAGAAATGATTTTGATGACTGGCATGATTTAAGCCTGACATATTTTGATGGATAAGCGGTGAATATATAAATAGATGATATATAAGACAATGTGATAAAGGCATATCTCAAGCTCGCCCGCTCATTTAATGTCGGATTAACTGCCATAGCGCCTGTGCTTGGCGCCCTCGCTGATGGAGAGCTCAGATTGTTTCAATTGTTCTTATTTTTTCTTGTTGGATTTTTTGGGCATTCCTACGGCTTTGCTTTAAATGATATATTTGATTATAGAGTGGATAAGCTTTCTAAAGAGCTTTTAGAAAGACCAATAGTTAAGGGAGAGATTAGCATAAAACAGGCATGGATTTTTACAATATCCATGCTTGTAACAGCGATATCAATTGCAATCTATGTTGCTTACATTTATTCAAATTATTTTTCATTGATATATCTCGCAATTTCTGCGACATGCATAACGATATATGATTTAATAAGTAAGAAATATCCAGCTATGGATGTGTTTGTGGCGGGTGGAATATTTTTCCTTATTTTGTATGGTGCTTCAACAGTAGGAAAGATAACGGCATTAACATGGATTGTCATTGCTCTCGGAAGTTTGCAAGTTTTATTCATGCAATTTATAGCAGGCGGACTAAAAGATGCTGAACATGATTATAAAGGAAATGCAAATACGCTGGCAATAAAAATGGGGGTCAGAGTGATAAATAAAAAAATGCATATCTCACATTCATTTAAATTTCTCGCTTATTCTATTGAAGCCATCTATTTATTTTTCTTATTCTATCCCTTTTATTTTTTTCATCAATTTAAAGGTAAATATATTCAAATTGCAATTTTAGTAGCCCTTTCAATAATAATGATTTTTATCTCATATAAGCTTGTTTCAATGAAAATTTTTGAGAGAAATGAGGCAAGAAAATATATTGGATTGCATTATTATCTCAATTTTTCTCTTGTGCCAATAATGCTTTCATGCATAAATCCGTGGATTGTTATCATTGCGTTTATACCTCCACTTGCTTTCATCCTTTCAAATATTACAATCCATGGAAGTATTTTGCCAAAGACAATGTAGAAAAATTTTAATGAGAATTATGTATTAGAAATGTTAATATGTTGAAGGAAGGAAATATCATAGAAGGTTCTTTTTGGCCAGAGCCAATTGAAGTTAAAAAGGTGGAAAATTATGGAGGTTATATTCATATTATTGGGGCGATGATTTATTCAAATACACATATTGACCAACTCATCAGAAAAGAAGATGTAGCAAAGCTTAAGCAGATAGAAACTCTCATAGATTTTTCTTCTCCAGCTGATGAAGTATTTCTTTCAATAGAAGCGGAAAGATACA
>JAGGSX010000018.1 GCA_021158865.1 Thermoplasmata archaeon | reverse complement strand
AAGAAAAGCTTCGGGAAGAGCCCTTTAAAAAAGGGCTTCAGCCTAAAAAGAACTGATACACTTTTTCCGCCAGCGCTTTTTCTAAAAGGGCTGAAGAAAGGACTCAATTAAAACAAAATAATAAAATATCTCCTGCTGTATTTTCCTTATGAATATACGGGTTGATTTGCATAAATGTATTTATTGCGGTGGTTGCGTCGGCGTATGTCCTGTTGATGCTATGTCGTTAGATGAAACGAGAATTGTTATAAATGATAAATGCATAAATTGTAATTTATGTGTAAAGTTTTGCCCTGTGGGGGCCTTGAAGGCGGAGGGATAAAATGATAGATTGCCTGATTGTTGGAGCTGGTCCGGCTGGAAGCACAATGGCTAAGGAAATGGCATCTCGTGGCTTTAGCGTTGTTGTTGTGGAAAAAAGACAGGAAATAGGTGCTCCAAAAAGATGCGCCGAAGGTATAACAAAACATGGACTTAAAAAACTTGGAATAGAAATACATCCTCTTGGAATATCTGGAAAAATAAAAGGGGCAATGCTATATGCTCCTTCTGGAAAGAAAGTTGTCATGGAAGGGACTGAGATGGATGGATATGTTCTGGAAAGAAAAGTTTTTGAAAAAGATTTGGCATCACAGGCAATAAAATCTGGAGCAAAATATATGATTAAAACTCAGGCAATAAAAATGAGGAAAGAAGGCAATTCATGGGTTGTGAGCGTCAATGGCATAGATGGAGAACAGGAAATAAAAACAAGAATTGTAATAGGGGCAGATGGAGTGGAAAGTAAAGTTGGCAAGTGGGCGGGATTGAAAACTGCAAATAGAATCACAGATTATCATTCAGGTATTCAATTTGAAATGGCAGGCGTCAATGCAGATGAAAAATACATACATTTATTCTTTGGTAGAGATGTTGCGCCATTAGGCTATGCATGGATATTCCCAAAGGCATTTTCCGCAAATGTTGGCTTGGGTATTCTGGAAAAAGCTGCAAAAATGCGTTCCTATGAATATTTGAAGAAATTTATAAAAGACCATCCAGAATTTTTCAAGGAGGCACAGCCAATCGAGATAAACGGCGGCGGCGTGCCCGTTGCCCATTTCACAAGCATGGTTTCTGATGGCGTTATGCTGGTTGGAGATGCTGCCCAGCTTGTTAATCCAATACATGGAGGAGGCATATTAAGAGCCATGCATTCTTCAATTATTGCATCGGATGTTGCAGAGAAAGCTCTTAAAGAAGGGAATACATCAAAAGAGAGATTGATGGAATATGAAAAGAAATGGGATGAAGAATATGGAGAGAAGACAAAGAAGCTGATGAAATTGCGAAGATTTTTGGAAAAATTGGAAGATAAAGATTTTGAATTGCTTGCAGACATGCTCGAAGGAGAAGACATTTATGAACTGACGCAGGCAAAATACCGCTTCTTAATTAAAAAGCTTATCAGAAAACCATCTTTGATTGGACTTGCAAAAAAATATTTGATGGATTAAAATTAAAAAGTGATTGGAGCTTAATATCATGATATATTCATATTCTTCAATATCAGCATTTGAAAACTGCCCTTTTAAATTTAAACTTGCATATATTGATAAAGTAAAGCCGTTGAGGAGGAATATAGAAGCTTTTATGGGAAGCAGAGTTCATGAAGCATTAGAAAAATTGTATAGAGATAAATTATATGCAAAATTGGATAGCATTGAAGAATTGATTGAATTTTATAACAAAAGATGGAAGAAAGAAATGAAAGGTAACATTTTTGTTGTAAAAGAATATGACATAGAAAATTATAGAAAAATGGGAGAAATGTATCTAAAAGATTATTACAATACATACAAGCCATTTGATGATGGAAGGACAATTGCTTTAGAAAAAAGAATATTTTTCCCCCTAAATGAAAAATACTGGATAAATGGAATAATTGACAGAATAACAGAAAAAGATGGAATATATGAAGTTCATGATTATAAAACAAGCTTATATTTTCCCTCAAAAAGAGAATTTGATGAAACACAACTTGCGATATATGCCATTGCATTGCAGCATTTATATGATGCAGAAGAAATAGAACTTGTATGGCATTTCCTTGCTTTTAATAAAGAAATAAGAGTAAAAAGAAAAAGCTATGAAGATGTTAGAAAGGAAGTTGAAAGCAAAATAAAAAAAATTGAGAATGCCATAAAAAATAATGATTTTCCTTTAAAAGAAGGGAGATTATGCAATTATTGCAGTTATCAGCCGATATGTCCTCTTTTCAGACATTTTTATAAAATAGAGGAAATGAAAGAAGAAGCCTTAAATGAAGAAGGGTTCAATCTTGTAAATAAATACTGGGAAATTGAGAGAAAAATTGAGGAATTAAATGCAATTAAAAAGGAAATAGAAGATAAGTTAATAAATTATGCAAGAAGTAATGATGTAAGCCATATATATGGAAGTGAAAAAATGGTGAATATAAAATTTTATAAAAACATTCATTTTAAAGATGTTAGAGCCATTGAAAATATACTCAAAAATGAAAACTTATATGAAAAATATGTAAAAATTGATTTAATATCAATTGCAAAAGCAATGAAAAAAAATGAATTGCCAGATTATTTAGAAAAAAAATTGAAGGAATATGTAGAAGAAAAAGAAAACATAAAAATTTATCTTAGAAATTTAGCAAGAGAAGAATTATAATTCCTTTTCCATATATACACCATGTTCTTTGTATCCAAGTTTTTTGTAATATTCTTTAGCTCCCACACCACTCAGAATGAGTAGCTTTTCCCTCCTAAACCTTGTTGCAATATTCTCTGCTTCTTTTATAAGAGTTTTTCCAAATCCACGATGCTGCCATTCATGATTTGGCTTCTCTCCTATTTTTACCATTGGACCATGGACTTTTAGCTCTCTTACAATAGCGACTTTTCCTTCCATTTCATAACGATATGGAGCATAGGGAATGCGGAGGCGGCAGTAGGCGGCTATCAAATCATTTTCCTTGTCTTCATAGGATAGAAAGATTTCTCTCCCATTGCTTGCAATATATTCTCTTCTCATGAGAACAAAATCTTTTGGCTTTATTCCATATTTATACCAATTATGACCAACTTCTCTGCATCTTATGCACCTGCATTTTAGCCCCAGCTCATTCATCCTTTCATGAATTAATTGCCTCAAGTTACTTTTTTTTATTCCAGCAGAAATTAAATTTGATGGTATATCACGTTCAATTCTCTGGACACGAACCCACTCAGGTATATATTTCTTCATTTGTGCTATAAGCTCTATTGCCTCGTCTTCTTTTAGCGGCTCATATTCCCCTCTTTTCCACATATTGTATAGAATGGATGGTTTAACAACTAAGGTTGGATAAATTTTAAGCATATCAGGACGAAATCTCTCATCTCTGAACATTTTTTTAAATGATTCAATATCTTTCTCATAAGTACTTCCAGGTAAGCCTGGCATTATATGATAGGCAACTTTGAGTCCGGCATCTTTTGCAATTCTTGTAGCAATTATTGTATCAAGTGTGGTATGCCCTCTTTTCATTTCATACAAAACCCCATCATCCAGATTTTGTGCCCCTATTTCCACTCTCGTAGCCCCTAAATTGAGCATCATATCAATATGCTGCATTCCACACCAATCTGGTCTTGTTTCTATGGTCATGCCAATGCATCGATGGGATGCAAATTCATTCATTTTTTTTGCCAATTGAAGATTTTGTGATTCAAAACCATTTAATGCATCATATACTCTTTTAACAAACCATTTCTGATAATAAAAATCACGAGCCGGAAATGTGCCCCCCATTATAATAACATCTATTTTATCAGCATTATGTCCAACAGTTTCAAATTGTTTAACTCTATCCAAAGCTTGTGAATATGGGTCAAAATTATGGTTGGCAGCCCTCATGGCGGCAGGCTCTTTTCCTGTATAGCTCTGTGGAGAATAAGGAGGACCACCTGGACATGGAATGCATCTTCCATGAGGACACGGATATGGAGATGTCATTACAGCAACAACAGCAACACCAGACATGGTTCTGGTTGGTTTCCTTGTCAATATTTTTTTAGCTTCTTTATCATTGGTTTTGCTCAAAATCTCTGCATCAGATGGTATTTTAAAAATTTTATATTCTTTTGCAATTTTTTTCTTAAATGTAAGAAGTTCCTTCTTATTTTTTATTTTACCTTCTTTGATTTCTTTGATTACACGTTCAATAAATTCATCATGTATATGCAACGCTGAAATCGTCATTATCATTTTCCCGAAGAGAATATTTCTTTATAATCTCACTTTCTTCCTCATTATTGAAAGTATCTTTAAGCCTGTTTATACGGCTTCTAACATCTTCATCTTCTATTTTCATTTCTTTATACAACTTGCTTATGATTTTTATAAGGTCTGCAAATACGGGAAATAAAGCTTCCTGTTTTTCATATAATTCTTCAAGCATGGCTTCGTTATATCTAATTGCTTCCTCTAATTTTTCCAATTTTTCTTTTGTGCTTTTCTTTTTCATACTTTTTGGCATTGTAATCACTATATAAAAGATTACTTAAATTTTGTCTTTCTTTTTTATTGCCACGATGAAAGCAAATGCTACTAACAAAATCAATACTTCCATTCCAGGCGTTTCTCTTGCTTTAATTTCTATGGTTTTTTCAAATGTTGATGTGCCACCGTAATTATCCTTTACCGTCAATTTTACTGTATATGTTCCTTGTTTGGAATAACTATGATTTGGATTTTGTTGATTGCTCGCTGTCCCATCTCCAAAGTCCCAATGCCAAGATACTATATAGCCATCAATATCTGTTGAAAGGTCTTTAAATGATATTTTTTCCCCAACCTTTGCCTTTTCTGGATGTAAATCAAAATCTACTGATGGTTTCTTATTTTCTATAGTAATTTCTTTAATTGAACTGTTAGATATATTAAAATCATCTTTTGTCGTTAATTTTACTATATACCTGCCAGGTTTTGAATATTTATGGCTTGCATTCCTTCCATATCCAATGCTGCCATCTCCAAAATTCCATGTGTAATTTACAATGTAGCCATCTTTATCATGGCTAAGGCTGGTGAAAAATATTATTGTATATGAAGAAACATTTTTTGGGCTATATGAAAAATCTGTAATCGGGGGTAAATCTGAAACATTTATTTTTAATTTTGTCGTGTTGTTATTGCCAGCTCTATCCTTTACAGTAAGCGTTACATTGTATCTGCCAGGCTTTGAATAATTGTGACTTGGATTCTTTTTATTACTTGTTGCTCCGTCACCAAAATTCCATAGCCAGCTTACTATATCCATCAAGCCGTTGGCATCATCAGATGCATCCACAAAAATAACTTTCTCAAAGGAAAATGGATGCAATGGATAAAAGGAGAATGCCGCCGTCGGCGGGACATTTGGGATTTTGGCAGTATTGTTATAAAAATTCATCAATGGATAATAATCTTTTGAAGAGCCAATTGTATAGGATATGTCGCCAATGCCATCGCCATTTGCATCATTGCCATAATAATCATCCCAGTAATTTCCTTCTTTAGGAGAGCTTAAATTCCATATATTTGCAGAGTTATCGATCGCATTTTTTATATTATAAACAAAGTTATTGTGATAAATTTTGTTTCCATTACCGTTTGCAATGATTCCATAAAAGTTTTTCCAGAATGAGCATTTCTCCACTGTTGCATTTGAATAGTTTAGAATGAGAGCATTTACATTATGGTGGAATAGCACTCCTGATATGCTTGCATTATATCCAATACAACCATAAGTATTATTATAAATCTTGCCTCCAATTACAATTCCTTTTACCAGCAACAATGCCTTTGTGTTATTGTTGAATGTGGAATTCCATGTTGTAACATTTAACGAATTCATTTTTAAGGCGTTACCATTTTCAAAAAATCTGCATTCTGATATATTTCCATCAGAATTATTTATTTCAATATGTGTGTCATTATGGAATGTATTCATGATGATCATCAGTGAGCAATTTGATAAAATGGCGTTGCTATTATTAAAATCATTTCTATTCAAAAATATATTTGAATTGTATATTTTCGTGGTATTATAAAACAAACTATTCTGAACATTGAATGAAGAATAATCTGCATTCATTGAAAATATTTTGCATTTATTCATATTTACATTTGATTTTGTTATATGGCCATTGTAAATGCTGGAATTTTCTGCTTCCATACTGCTATCTCTTATTGTAATATCATAAAATATTCCTTCAAGATTGTTATTATTGCTATTCTCAATTTTCAGACTGTCAACATTGCCATATATATTGTTCCCCCCAGAATTTTGTATTCTAATCCCCAAGGTATTATTGTATAAATAACAATTTAGAGTATTGTCTTCATATTTATTTCCTATGTCAAATATCTTTATTCCAATTTCGGTATTATTGAATACCTTGCAACCATTAACAAAGTTATTATGTGATGAAATAATTGAAATACCGTAAATATTTGAGAAAATTGAATTATTTGATAACGAAACATTATGGCTTTCCAAAATATAGATTCCATTTAAATTATCATAAAATTTGCTATCAATTAGAGCTATATTGCTTGAATTTACTATTAGAATTCCCTGTCCATTGTTGCCTACATTCTGGCTAAATATACTTACATTTTTGCAGGCGACGACGGCGACATACCCATAAG
>JAGGSX010000113.1 GCA_021158865.1 Thermoplasmata archaeon | reverse complement strand
TGGGTATCCATGATTATCCTGCTAATGCATATTTTTCAAAAAATGTTACCGATGTTACTTGACAATACAAAAAGGTTATTTTTTTATATCTCCTCTTTCATAAAATCATGCATATTATAGATGGGATAAAAATTGCTGAAGAAATAGAAAAAAAAGTTAGGAAGGAAGCAGAAGGCAAAAAAATAAAAATTGCCACCATTGTTGTTGGAGAAAGTAAAGAAAGCATTTTATTTGCAAAATTGAAGGAGAAAGCATTTAAAAGAGTTGGTTTTGATTATGAAACAATTTATTTTGAGGAAGCAAAACAATCAAAAATTGAAAATGAAGTAAAGAAAATGAATGATGATGTTAAAATAACAGGAATAAACATACAACTTCCTTTACCTAAAAAATTAAATTACATAAATCTTGTAAAAAAAATTGATGCAAAAAAAGATATAGAAGGCATGAATCCATGCAATATTGGAAATACATTGCTTGGAAATGAAAATATTGTGCCATGCACTCCAAAAGCAATTTTAAAAATTATTGAGCATGAAAATATAAAATTGCAGGGAAAAAATGTTGTCATCATAAATCACAGTAACATAGTTGGCAAACCTTTGGCAATGTTGATGTTGAATAGAAATGCTACTGTAAGCGTTTGCCATGTATTCACAAAAAATTTGATGGAATATACAAAAAAAGCAGACTTGCTGATAACTGCAACTGGAATAAAATGGTTGATAAAAGGGCAGTATGTTAAAGAAGGCGTTATTATAATAGATGCTGGAATTAAAGAGCAAGATGGCAAGATATATGGAGATGTTCATGAAAGTGCTGCAAAAAAATCCAGCAGGATAACGCCTGTGCCGGGCGGCGTTGGGCCTGTAACAATAGCAAGCGTGCTTGAAAATGCTATCATGTCATATAAAATGCTTGGAAAAAATTCATAAATGGCTGATGTTTCCACACTATGGATAGAAAGGTGTATTACTCCTTTCACGACATTCCATTTGGGCAATATGAGTATGGCTATACCCAGCCAACTATTAGATTCAGTAAGACAGAGATAATCCATCTTTTAATTTCCATCGTTGTTCTTTCTCTCGCTTTTTCATTTGCATATACCTATCCATTTTACACTCATTTGATACAGTTCATTAAAATTTTTCCTGTTTCTCTGCTTGCCGTGGTAACTGCATTCGCATTCCATGAAATTGCCCACAAATTTACAGGGATGAAATATGGCTATTGGTCAGAATACAGGATGTTCCCTCAGGGATTGCTTTTTGCTTTATTTTTAGGACTTTTTACTCCATTTGTTTTCGCCGCCCCAGGAGCAGTTCAAATTTTTGGTATGCCTTCTAAAGAAGAAGGAGGGAAAATAGCAATGGCTGGTCCTTCGACAAACATAATAATTTCAGCGATATTTTATTTATTAAGCTTTTTAGCATTTAAAAATATATTTTTAATGATATCTGGAATAAATGCATTTCTTGCATTATTTAATTTAATTCCACTTGGTCCTCTTGATGGAAAAAAAGTATTTTACTGGGATATAAAAATATGGTCAATTTTGCTTATAATCAGCATTGCCATGTTCATTGCTATAATATAAATCAATATTTATATAAGCAAAGATTACAATTTGGAGAATGGATGAAGAAAGAGCTCACATTTTTTGACCTGACAAATATAATTGTTGGCTCTTATGTTGCTTCTGCATTGACTGTCGGGCTTGTTGGACCTTTTTCCATAGTTGTATGGTTGATTGCAGGAACATTTGCCATGATTATTGCATTGATATTTGCTTACTGCAGTTTATTATGTTCCAAAAGTTGGAGGACCTTTTGCTTTTGTTTCCCATGCTTTTGATGATTTTTATGGTTTTCTCACTGGATGGAGTATATGGATTGCTGAATTACTTGCTCTGCCAGTTTTTGCCATAGCATTCGTAAAATATCTGCAATACTTCATCCTTTAAACTTTCTGCAGCAAACTTTTGTGAAGAGCTTGTTTTTTTATTTTCTCTAACTGCCATAAATATAATAGGTGTGAAGGCAGCAGGGCGCGTAAATGATGCCCTTATCCTTGTCAAACTTCTTCCATTAATTCTAATGATTTTTGGCGGCATTGCATTTTTTATTATCCATCCAAGCATGTTATCTAAAAATTACATTCCTTTTCTTCCATTGGGTTTGAAAAATATTGGAATTGCCATAGTTCTGATTTTCTGGGCTTATGTTGGATTTGAAATGGGAACATTGCCAGCAAGCGAGGTAAAAGATCCAAGGAAAACGATACCAAAAGCAATTATAACAGGTATGACAATTGTTATGTTTTTTTATCTTTCCACCAATTTTGTTGTATATGGGACAATAAACTGGCATGATTTGGCAAAGGTTACAACACCACTATTGATGGTTGGCTCAGTTCTTTTTGGTTCAATTGGAGCATTTATAATGGGAGCTGGAGCTCTTTTGTCGGTTGCAGGTTCTGATGAAGCAGGCGTGCTCGGCACAGCAAGGTTATCCTATGCTATGGCTATAGATGGTTTATTTCCAAAAATTTTTTCCAAAATACATCCAAAATATGGCACGCCATATATGGGTTTGATAACTCAGGGCATTATAGCATTTTCTCTTTCAATTTTTTCGGGATTATCGAGATTGATTTCATTTTCCGTTTTTAACCTTTCATTTGCATTTCTTTTAGTTAGTTTTTCATTGATAGTTCTTAAAATAAGGGAAAAGAAACTACATGGTCAGAATATTATTCCATGGATTGGAATTGCCATAAGCATTTACTTGCTTTATTCTACATCCATGTTTGATAAAATCGCTGGTTTATCTGTTGTTTTGTTTGGCATTCCATTATATATATTCTTCTCACCTAAAAGAGACATGCATCATCTAAAAAATTTATTTATTTCAGAAGAATCCATTTTTTTTACGCCGATTGGAGAGAAAGGAGAAATTCTTGGCAAATTTTATTGAACTGCTACATGAAATTTATTCTAAAATGAAAACAAAATAATTAAAGCAAAGGCAATGATCTAATCAGCCAGAGGGTTGGGAAACGGAAGCCATGGAAAAGAGTAAATTCTGCCGTTCTTTACCGCTATTTTATCTCCAAATATAATTCCTGCAAATGACCCCCACCAGTTCCATCTTGCATTAACTTTGGCATCTTGTGCAATCATTCCATATTTTTCATGATTGTATATATTATTCCAGTGAATTATGTTTCCATCTGATTGCCTGATACCAATTCCATATATGCTGTCTCTAACAACATTGCTGAATATTTTATTTCCATTGCTTGAGAAAAGTATCTCAATATCATCATAAGCATTTCTGCCTATATCATTATGGGAAACGCTGTTATTGCTTGAATACCATAATGAAAGACCACCCCATCCATTTTTATAAAGAATATTGTAAGATATTTCATTATTTTCAGAATAATAGAGGCGAATTCCATTTAAATTGTTATTGCTGAAATTATTATTTAAAATTTTAATGAAAGATGAATATGCGATTTCCAAGCCAATACTTGCATTTGATATCGAGAAATTTTTAACAGTTATATGGCTGCAGTTAACCAATATTATCTGTCCAGCATCTTCAGGAATTGAAACATCTTTTTTGTTTAAATAATAATAGAGTGGTTTTCCATTTACTGTATTGTTCATTATTGTTTGAATAAAAGACGGATAGCTTCCTTCCCTCATAACCAGACCATCGTTTATAAATGAGTTATCTATAATCAGATTTTCTCGGGAATTGTATAACCATATACCATAATAAACATTGTTTGAGATGATGTTGTTTCTGATGATGTTATGATTAGAGGAGAATATTCTTATTCCCTGGTCTCCATTATCTGCTATTATATTGTTTTCAATAACAACATTATCTGCATGTATTACGATTCCTGCCTTTTCAAAATTTTTCTCACTATTTTTGATTGTGAAATTGGATAGCTTCACATTATCTTTGGTTATCCTAACAACATCTCCTTTGTAGTTAGCATCAATTATGGTGTTATGTTTATCCTTTCCAATTAAATTTATGCTCTTGTCAATGATAACGTTTTCATGATATGTTCCATTATAAACAAAAATTGTATCTCCATCATCAGCAGCATTTATTGCATCCTGAATTTTTGTGTAATTATTTGGTCCACTTCCTCCAACATATAAAACATTTCCTCCCGTTCCTGCTGGCTGCGCTTCTGCCTTGCCTACATTCATTCCATTTTTTATTTCAGCAACCACAAATCCTGCAATCACCATACCCAAAACTAAAAGAAGCACTCCTAAATTTTTTATTTTCATATTCATGCCTCAAAATTATATACAATTTTTAACTTAAGATTTTCGCTTAAGGATAATAATAAGAATCCTTGAAGAAAGTTAAGTCAATATTATCCCAGTCATCAAAGTCTATTCTTCCATTTTTGCCATTGGAATAATCAACGAGCTGAAATGCATATCTATAATTCAAACAGCTTTTATAATTGCGATAAATCCAGTAGCCGGGCAGCCAAGGAGCATTGCAACTTTCATTATCTATGCCAGGAAATGTATATTCAAATAAACCCAGGGTGTGTCCAAGTTCATGCATGAAAAGACTTGCATAGGCGATTTTTCTTCCTTCTCCAACACGCCATTTATCTATATATTTTCCAGCCAGAACAAAAGAATCGAGATTATCCCATCCTACAAAACAATGACCACCACGTCTTATAGAGCTATATGGAGCGAGCAATGCATAATGAAATATTCCGTGTTTTATATTATCCATGTTTTCATGAAGAAAATATTTCCAGTATATGTTCCTGACATCATTGTAATACACTCTTTCTTTATATGGAATCTCTTCATCCAAAAAAATGTGTATTGTTATATTATGCTTTGAAAAAGAATCACATAACATTTCAATTGATTCATAAGGCATTTTATATCCATCCATGTAATCAACCTCTGTGAATATATCCTTTGCAAATGGGTCTGAAAGGTTTTTGCTCATATAATATTCTTCAAAGTCATTTAATCCATCATTGTCTTCGTCTTTTTTAAAATCATTCCATTTAAATGGGTCAAATCCATATTTATCTTCCCACCAGCATGGTATGCTATCATTGTCAAAATCTTTCTCGCTGTCATCTTCATAAGGACTTGTATGATATATATTTGTTTCCTCCCAGTATGTTAAATTATCGCCATCATAATCATTCTGATAAATATCAAACCATATTTCATTATTTTTCATTTTTATATGTCCATAACCATCACCATCCATCAAAAAATCATCACCATACCAATTTCCTGTAGCAAGGTCGTAATGAATCTGTTTTTTGTCGCTTCCAATTTTTATTTTTATTTCAACTATTTGCTTGCTATCATCAACATTTTGCAATGCTTTCCAGTATGGCATGCTATCTTTCGAAAAAATACTTTCATTTTCTTTTCCATCAATATATACTTTTATTTTTGATGGTCTATCTCCATCTATACATCTTATCCTTTCTAAAAGAAAAGTAACTTTTATATCAACCAATGGGTCAAAATCATCTGTTGTTATTTTCATAAAATTTATATGATTGCTGGCTTTCTGAAAATTTTTCTGCATTTTTCTAATGTTTTCTTTGACATTTCTTCCATAAATTGGATTCAAAAGCCATGGTGTCTTTATTACAATGCTGCCCTTATTCTTTATTTTTATCGGTATTTTATGACCCCAGTAATTGTGGCGCGCATCACATATAGAAAATTCAGCCTGTAAATTGAACATCTTGTTTTCCAAATCATTATAATTGCATTTTATTCTTTTACATTCCTCAAGTGTTACTCCAAATCTGTTTGAATCTATGCTTGATTGAATTATCTTATTGTCATTGCAATATTCCATTTTTATTCCATATCTTGTTCCAAATATGCTGCATCTCTCAACCAAATTTTCATTGCTTTTAACCATTCTCAATCCAAAACTGACATAACTTATGTTGCAATCTTTGATAACATTTTCACTTGATGAAAGAAAGAATATGTCTCCTTCATTATTATTATTTTTATAAACATCGCATCTTTCAATAACATTATTGCTCGCATTTTCAAAATATATGGCTACTCCACACGTATGTATTCTGCATTTAGAAATTTTATTATTACTTCCATAGCATTCTATCCCAAGTCCGCACTTATATGCATGCAAATTTGAAACAATGCTATCATTTTCCAGCCATACCCCACCGCCGCAATAGCTTATGTTGCAGGAATCAATTATGCTATGTTTCGCAATTATTCCATACCTTCCATAACTTATGTTGCATTTTTTTATCTCTGCATTTCTATTTGCATCTATAACAGCATGTTTTCCATCACTATGCAAAATTGTAATATTTTTTATTATAACACCATCTGAATTTATGGAGATAACACTTCCATTTTTTCCATATATTGTAGCATTCTCTCCAATTAATTTTATGCTTTTGTTTATGAATATGCTTTCATGGAATATTCCTTTTATAATTATGGTATCTCTATCGCTTGCATTATTTATTGCAGCCTGTATGCTCTGCCCATTTTCTACATAAATTGTTTTTGAGCCCGTATATATTGTAAAATTTATTATGAGAAGAATGGAAATAAAAATTGCAATAATCTGTTTCATGAAATAAAATAAAGCAAACTTTATAAAATTTTACAGATTGAAATAAAATAAAGCAATTCCATCAAATTTTTATATTATATCATGCTTTAAAAGCATGATTATA
>JAGGSX010000015.1 GCA_021158865.1 Thermoplasmata archaeon | reverse complement strand
AATAGAATATTTTGAAAAGAATTATAAAGAAGGAATGAGCATGAATGATGCAATAGTAAATGGATTAAAAGCATTGTCTCATTCATCAGAAAAGAAATTGAATATTCAAGCTGTTGAAATTGGAGTGGTTGCTGAAGATATGAAATTTAAAATTCTTCCCAGTAAAGAAACGGAAAAATATTATAGCAAGATAAAGGAGGAGTAAATGGTATCTTTAGATGATGCAATAATAGCAAGGTATGAAAAGAAAGGAAGGCATTTTGAAATATTGGTAGACCCTGAAGCGGCGGAGAAAGTTATGGAAGGAAAGGAAGTAAATATAATAGAAAATCTTGCAATAGATACTATATTCAAGGATGCAAGAAAAGGGGAAAAGGCTGGCGAGGAATCAATAAAAGAAATTTTTGGAACAGATGACATAGAAAAAATTGCGATTAAAATAATAAAAGAAGGAGAGATACAGCTTACAGTAAAACAGAGAAGAGAAATGCAGGAGAGGAAAAGAAAAAACATAATTGATTGGATAGCCCGTTCTTCAATGGACCCAAGAACAAAATTACCTCATCCAAGAGAAAGGATAGAACTTGCTATTGAAGAGGCGGGAATAAATATCGACCCATTTAAATCTGTAGAAGAACAAGTAAAAAAAATAATTGAAGCAATCCGCCCGATTTTACCAATAAGCATTCAAAATGTCAGAGTGGAAATAAAAGTTCCAGCTCAATATACTGGGAAAGCTTATGGAGAGATTGTCAAAATGGTGAAAATATTGAAGGAAGAATGGCTTTCTGATGGAACATTTAAATGTATTGTTGAAATGCCCGCCGGCCTGCAGGCAGAGGTTTATGATAAGCTGAATACAATTACAAAGGGAGAAGTCGTAACAAGGTTGTTAAGATGATTAGGAAAATTGTTTTACCAGGTAGCCTTTTAGGAAATATAGATGAAAAGAAGGCAGGTAATGGAACTTTCATTGAAGATGGAAAAATATATTCATCCCGCCTTGGGATTTTGGAAGAAAAAAATGATTATTTAAATGTTATTCCTTTATCAGGAGTTTATGAGCCTGTTGTAGGAGACAATGTTATAGGCATTATTCAAGAAGCTATGAGAAATGCGTGGCTTGTTGATATAAATGCTTCTCATTTTGCTCTTCTTGGAGTTGAAGAGTCTCCATGGCGTGTAAATTATGGAGAAACAGCTCGTTATTTGAAAGCGGGAGAAATGATAATTGCGACGGTAATAAGAATAGATGAAGCAAGAAATATAGAGCTTTCAATGAAATGCAAGCCATGCAGAAAAATTGAAGATGGTGTAATCATAGAAATTCAACCATCAAAAATTCCGAGAGTTATAGGTAAAGGTGCATCAATGCTTTCTGTAATTAAAAAATATACAGGTTGCTGGATGTTTGTTGCACAGAATGGAAGAATATGGTTGAAATGTAATGAAGAAAAATTGGCTTATGCAGTTGAAGCCATAAGAAAAATTGAAAAAGAAGCTCATACTGTTGGGCTAACTCAAAGGATAGAAAAAATGTTGAGGGAGAAAAATGAGTGAATTAATAAAAGATGGGCTAAGAATTGATGGAAGAAAACCAGATGAATTACGCCCTATAAAAATTGAAGCAGGTGTATTGTATAGAGCAGATGGCTCCTGTTATTTAGAATGGGGAGGAAATAAAGTTCTGGCAGCAGTTTATGGACCAAGAGAAGCCATTCCAAGGCATATTCAAGACCCCACTAAAGCACTTGTAAATGCCAGATATAATATGGCTTCATTCAGTGTTAAGGAGAGAAAAAGACCTGGTCCAGATAGGCGTAGCACGGAAATATCTAAAGTAACATCTGAAGCTTTAGAGAATGTGATATTTACAGAACTCTTTCCAAGAACAACAATAGATGTGAATATCGAAGTTTTAGATGCAGAAGCGGGGACAAGATGTGCAGGAATAACAGCAGCAGCAGTAGCGCTGGCGGACGCCGGCATCCCAATGCGTGATATACCTGTTGCGTGTGCTGCTGGTAAAGTTGATGGAGTTGTTGTTTTGGATTTATCTGCAGAGGAAGACCAGCAGGGAGATGCTGACCTGCCAATAGCAATTTCTCCTCGTAGCGAGGAAATTTTATTGCTCCAGATGGACGGGCATCTAACATATAAAGAATTTGAAGAAGCATTGGAACTTGCATTGAAAGGAGCAAAATATGTTTCAAAATTGCAGAAGGAAGCTTTAATGAAAAAATATAAGGGGTGAAAAGATGGATATAACTGGAAGAATATCGGCTGTTAAAAGGGATTATCTCATCAGTTTAGCAAAAGAAGGGAAAAGAGCAGATGGAAGAGATTTTGATGAATATCGTGAGATAAAAATAGATAGGGAAGTGCTGAGAAATGCAGAAGGTTCTGCAATGGTAAAAATAGGAAATACAACTGTTATGGCTGGAATAAAACTTGAAGTGGGGGAGCCATATCCTGACTCGCCAGAAGAAGGTGCAATGACAACTTCAGTGGAATTGCCTCCTTTGGCATCACCAGAATTTGAACCCGGTCCTCCAAAACCAGATGCAATTGAAATTGCAAGAGTTATAGATAGAGGCATAAGAGAATCAGAATATATCCAACTGGACAAACTTGCTATTGAACCGGGAGAGAAAGTATGGATTGTTTTTATCGATATTCATGTTTTAGATTATGATGGCAATTTATTTGATGCTGGCTCATTGGCGGCTTCTGCGGCTTTACAAAATGCTGTAATTCCAAATGAGAGATATGAACTTGGGGAAAATTTGCCATTGCCAATTAATTTACCACCAGTAAGTTGCACATTTGTAAAATTTGGGGATGCAATAGTTGTTGATCCGAATTTAGAGGAAGAGCAAGTTGCGGAGGCACGTTTTACAGTTGCAACTGATGCTAATGGAGACATAAGAGCAATGCAGAAAGGATTATCTGGCAGTTTTATAATAGATGAAATAAAAAATAATATAAAGAGGGGACAAATACATGCTAAGAAAATAAGGAAATTGCTGGAGGGCTAAAAATGGCAAAAAGAACAAAAAAAGGCAAGGCAGCAGCTCGATTTGGTCCGAGATATGGAGTCAAGATAAGGCATAAGTTGAGAAAGATTGAAGAAAAACAGCATCAGTGGCATGTCTGTCCAAGATGTGGAAAAAAGAAAGTAAGACGTGTAAGCACAGGAATATGGGTATGCAGGAGTTGCGGCGCAAAATTTGCCGGCGGCGCATATCTGCCGACAACAACATCTGGAAGGGAAGTTGAAAAAAGCATTAAAGGCATATTGGGTGAAGGAGCATGATAAGTTATAGATGTGGAAAATGCGGAAAAGTTGTTGAAATAGATTCGGAAAGAATGGGAATAAGATGCCCGTTTTGTGGAAGCAAAATTTTTTATAAAGAGCGCCCTCCAACGGCAAAAGAAACAAAAGCAAGATAATGCACTCCCTGAAAATATTAATCGAGAGCAAATACAGCCATATATTATATCATTCAATGAGGCCAGAGGCAATGCCAAATGCAAAAGTTGATTTTTCTCTGGATAAAAATAATTTCATAATAAACATAAAAGCAAAAAATATTTCAAGCCTGAGAGCTGCTGCAAATTCTTTTATAATATGGAGTAACATGCTGGAGCAATTGCTGGAGCATGCTTAATATTTTTATTGCCCATAAGTTACAAAGCATGCATCTATTGATAGGGAATTCCAGTTATTGCCATTGTAAGAATTATAAAAAACTCCATTTTTATATGCATCATTTTCAGATGTAACCCATGCAACCCCCCACCCTGGCTTTGAACTGTGGCATACAATATAATATTCTCTTCCAAGCGTTAAATTGGCTTTTATATTGAAGCTAATCCATTGAGTTGTCCATGTTGCCCAATTTGAAGATGGATTAATTTTTTCAAAATCTTCTGCCAGCACATTTCCATTTAAGGAATCTTTCAATTGGAGAATAACGTCATAGCCTTCTTGCCATGATATTAATCCAAGGTCAATTTTATCAATTTTACTCACATTTGGTATAAAAGATTGAGCAAGCCATCTTGTATCATTCAATAAATATGCATAGCCTCGCTCAACCTGTCTCTGGTCAACTTTATGATAGAGATAAGCCATTGTAACAACTGTGCTATCATTCCACTCGCTTTCAGCACCATATTCATCAATTGCTCTGGCTTTAATGGTATAAGTTCCTTCTTTTTCCCATGAATGATGCAATTCTATGCATTCTCCAGAATTGAAATAATTTGTTTCTTCTATTCCATTTCCCCAGTCGATTTTATACTTTATTTTATCATTTTCTGGGTCAGAAGAAACAATATGATAAACATTGCTTACATTTGTTTTTCCTGTTTCATTTCCACTCAATTTAGGAATTGAAGGAGGCATTTCAATTTGTGTTAATATCAGCTCTCCAAGATAATCATCAAACATCTGAGGGTGCATGCCCTTTGTTTCATTTAATATTCTGCTCCTTGCATAATAAAATGATTCTTCAGCAGAGCAAAGGTTATCATTATTTGAATCAGCATATCCTTCCAGCCCATTTATTATGGCATTTGAAAATAGCGAGCCATAAGAAATTTCATCTTCTCTAACAGATGTGAGAACAACTCTATTGCGTCCTTTCAAATCACTTCCAATTTCATAAGCCATATCATATCCTTTCGCATAGCTCCAGTTGTCATTGAATCCTCCACTATGACAGCTGTCAACAATCATGCATATACCTTTTGCATTTATTCTATTGAGCATGAAATTTATCTCATCATCAGTTATTATCCCAAATGGATTTGCCAGTGGTTCCCAACTCCATGGACTGGGAAAAGGCAGGAAGCCGCGATACGCCGCCAGAGCCTCATCCATGCCATCTATTTCATCTCTTGGTGGGAAATCAAAAATTATTGGAAAGCCATGTGTTGTCAAATAAATCAAGCAAATATCATTTTCATTGGCATTGTCAGAAAGCCATTTAAATCCAGCCATTATATTTAAAACCGTGGCATTTTCTCCTTTTATGACTTTTATATGGCTGGAATTCCACCAAGGAGACACAAGTAATGTTTTGTAGAGATTATCGGCAGCAGTAAGCATGCTCGGGCGATTCATATCAGGATTATTTGCATAAATGCCAACAGCTACTATAAGAGCCCAGTATTGTGTTCCATTGCCTGCATTTATTTCTTCATCAGCAATTTTATCAATTTTTTCATTCTGCTGATTCATTGGATTATTTCCTACAGAAATAGATACAAAAATTATAGAAATTATGACAATGAATTTAATCCATTTCATATACAATAAAAATGAGGAAAGATATAAACATTACCCCAAAATTTTTTAGCACATATTTTTTAACAATTATGGTAAAGAAAGTTGTCATAACTGGCTCAGAAGGATTGATAGGAAAAATTTTGATGAACAACTTGAATGAGTATGAATTATATGGAATAGACAGAATTGATATCATAAGGGAAAGATATTATAGGGCAGATTTATCCGACTATGCTCATTTAAAAAAAATTTTTGATAAGATAGATAGCATAGATGTTATAATTCATCTTGCAGCAGATAAAAGATTAAATGCTACCTGGGAATCTATTTTGAAGAATAATATAATTGCCACACGCAATATATATGAGATAGCCAATATATTCAAAATCCCAAAAGTAGTTTTTGCAAGCTCGAATCATGTTACTGGAGGGTATGAAAAAATAGAGGGAATTTATGATGGGAAAATAAAAATAATGCCATCTCTTCATATAAGGCCAGACAGCTATTATGCAACAAGCAAAGTATTTGGTGAAGCAATAGCAAGACAATTTTATGAAATTTACGGAATAAGCTCAATTTGCTTGCGTCTCGGGAGTGTAACAGAAGACGATGACCCAACAAAAAGTGAAAGACTGACAGCTACATGGCTCAGCCATCGTGATTTGATACAGTTATTTAAAAAAAGCATTGAAGCAGATGTTAAATTTGGAATATACTATGGCGTTTCAAATAATGACAGAAGTTTCTGGAGCATAAGCAATGCAAAAAAAGATTTGGGTTATGAGCCAATTGATAATGCATTTATGATTAAAAAAGCATAAAGTATTAATTTTTTAAATAATTTCATCTTATGAAAAAATTTATGATAATAGCTATTGTTCTTGCAATTTTTCTGACAGGATGTGTGAAAAATAAAGGCGAGAAAAACATAGTTGTCATTGAAACTGGAATGGGAGAAATAAAAATAAAACTTTTTGAAAATGAAGCTCCAATAACTACTTCAAATTTCAAAAGACTTGTAAATGACAGCTTTTATAATGGTTTAATTTTTCATCGCATAGTCAATAATTTTGTTATTCAAGGAGGAGCATTCTATCCAAATGGAACATACAAACCAAGTCCTTATGGAACAATAAAACTTGAAGTAAGTCCAAATTTAAAGCATGATGATGGAGCAGTAGGAATGGCAAGAACAAGCGACCCAAATAGTGCATCAAGTCAATTTTATATCTGTGTTGGTCCACAGCATGAACTGGATGGACAATATGCAGTATTTGGAAAAGTTGTGAAAGGTATGGACGTTGTTCGAGCTATAGCAAGTTTGGATCCCGACCATACTACCAGCCATAATGGTATGCCAAATTGGCCAGAAAATGATATTCTTGATAAAGTTACGATGACAAAAGTATATTTGGAATAATATGTGAGACCATTTTATAGTTTGAATTGAATATTCAGTTGTTGTATCTTTAAATTCTCCTCCAGCAAGTATAAAGGCATGTCATCAAGCCATAGAATAGC
>JAGGSX010000064.1 GCA_021158865.1 Thermoplasmata archaeon | reverse complement strand
CTGTCAAAACATTAGCGAGGAAAGGTTTTTAAAATTCATGTCATATCTAAACATGGAAGAATATCTTTCTAATGCAATAGCAGATTTAATGCTGAGAGCAGAAACTGATTTGCCCAATGATGTTAAAAATGCCTTAAAAAAAGCGGCTATTAGCGAGAAAGGAATAGCAAAACTCCAGCTCATGAACATATTGAAAAACATAGAGCTTTCAAAAAATGAATTGAGACCAATGTGCCAAGATACAGGAACACCAACTTTCTTCATAAAAGTTGGAGCTGACTTTCCCTATAGAAAAATAATAAAAGATGCAATAATAAATGGTGTGAGAAAAGCCACAGATAAAATACCATTGCGTCCAAATGCTGTTGATATTTTAACAGGCAAAAATTCTGGAGACAATATCGGAAAGCATGTCCCATTTATACACTGGAAAATTGTTGAAGGAAATGAATGCATCATCACTGCCATGCCGAAAGGCGGCGGCTCCGAGAATGTTTCTGCTTTAAAAATGATGAATCCCGGCGAGGGAATAGAAGGAGCAAAAAAATTTGTTTTACTTTCTGTAATAAATGCAGGTGGAAAACCATGTCCCCCTACTGTTGTTGGAGTTGGTATAGGTGGAGGGGCTGACATAGCCATGGAACTTGCAAAAGAGGCTTTGCTAAGAAAAGTTGGGGATAGGAACGAAAATGAGGAAATTGCTTTAATGGAAGAGGAATTGTTGGAAGAAATAAATTCTACTGGAATAGGACCAATGGGTCTTGGAGGAAAAACAACGTCTTTGGATGTTCATATTGAAATTGCCCATCGTCATCCTGCTTCCTTTCCTGTTGCAGTTGCAATGCAATGCTGGGCAAATAGGAGAAAAACCATAAAAATAGATGAAGGAGGGAGAATATGGAATATAGATTAAGCTTACCTGTTGATGACGAAAAAATTTTGAAAATAAAAGCTGGGGACATTATTTATTTAAATGGTAAAGTTGCAACATTAAGAGATGAAGGGCATAAAAGAGCAATTGAAGGAAGAGAGCAACCAATTAACTTTTCAGAAGTGGCGATATATCACTGTGGTCCAATTGTTAAAAAAGAAGGAAATGAATGGCGTATCATAGCAGCTGGTCCTACGACAAGTATGAGGATGGAAATGTTTGAATATGACTTTATAAAAAAATTTAATACGAAAATAATCATTGGAAAAGGAGGGATGGGAAAGAAAACTGCTGAAGCATGCAAAAAATTTAAGGCATTATATGCTGCCTTTACCGGCGGGGCTGCCGTGCTTGCTGCAAAACTCCTGCATTTAAAAGATGTTTTCTGGCTTGATTTGGGCATGCCCGAAGCATTATGGCTCTTTGAAGCAGAGCAGTTTGGTCCTCTGGTTGTTACAATAGATGCCCATGGAAATAATCTTACAGAAGATATAAAAAATTTAGCCGAGAGAAAAGCAAAGGAAAAAGGATTGGTATGAAAAAAGCATTGACAATTGCTGGAACCGACAGCGGTGGAGGCGCAGGCGTGCTGGCAGATATAAAAACATTTGCTTCTTTTGGCGTTCATGGTATGGCAGCGATAACATCTGTTACAGCCCAAAATACTCTGGAAGTTAGAGCAATAAATGATTTGCCACCTAACATTGTTGAACAACAGATAAAAGCTGTTGCCGACGATATTGGCGTGGATGCAGCAAAAACTGGAATGCTGAGCAATGCAGAAATAATAAAGAGTGTTGCAGGTGTTGTTAAAAAATATGGATTTCCTTTGGTTGTTGACCCTGTTATGATTGCAAAAAGTGGAGCAATTTTATTGAAGGAAGATGCAATTGAAACTTTAATAAAATATTTGATTCCTAATGCAAATTTAATAACACCAAATAGAATGGAAGCAGAGAAATTAAGCAATATGGAAATAAAAAGCATTGATGATGCAATAAAATCAGCAGAAAAAATTTCTTCTTATGGCATAGAATATGTTCTTATAAAAGGAGGGCATTTAAAAGAAAATGAAGCAATAGATATTTTATATCACAATGGGGAGATAAAAAAATATTCAAAGCCATGGTATCATGGATGCACTCATGGAACAGGATGCAGTTATTCAGCTGCAATAACAGCAAATCTTGCAAAAGGATATGAAATGGAAAAAGCAATAGAGATAGCAAAAGAATTCATAACCATGGGAATAAAATATGGAATAAAAATTGGTAAAGGTCATTGTCCTGTGAATCAGAATGCTTATATTCATATACCTGCTGAAAGATGGAATGCATATATTTCTTTAAAGAGAGCTGTTGCTTCATTACTTTTGTATCCGGAATTGTATAGATATATACCAGAAGTTGGGATGAATTTTGCTTATTCATTGCCTAAAGAGTATTCTTTTGATGCCAGAGATGTTGTTGCCATAGAAGGAAGAATTGTAAAAGCAGGAAAAAAGGCAAGGGTTGGAGAAATAAAATTTGGTGGCTCACAGCATCTTGCAAAAGCTATTTTTAAAGCAATGGAATTTAATGAAAGCATTAGAAGTGTTATGAATATGAGGTATGATAAAAAGATAATAAAAAAAGCAGAAGAAAATCTTATTGTTTCATTTTATGACAGAAATGAAGAGCCAAAAGATATAAAAGAAAAAGAAGGAGAAACAATTCCATGGGGAATAGAAAATGCAATAAAAAAAGCAAAGAAAATGCCAGATGTGATATATCATGAAGGAGATATAGGAAAAGAACCAATGATATTGATTTTTGGAAAAGAACCAGCAGAAGTTCTCAAAAAATTTGGAATTTTAACAGTAAAATATTTTAATACAAAATAGTTTCAGGCAGAGAAAATGGCTCATCTAAAAAGATTACGTGCTCCGTTGACATGGAAAATAGAAAGAAAAACCAAAAAATGGGCTGTAAAGCCGTCGCCAGGCGCCCATCCAGCGGAGCGTAGCGTGCCATTGGCTATTGTAATCAGAGATTATCTAAAATTGGCTGACAATGCTAGAGAGGCAAAAAAAATAATTTCATCCCGCAATGTTCTTGTAGATGGGAAAGCAAGAATTGACCACAAATTTCCGTGTGGACTGATGGATGTTGTTTCATTTCCAAAAATGGAGGAACATTATCGTGTTTTGATTGATTCAAGAGGAATTTTAAGGCTTGTTAAAATAACTGAAGAAGAAGCAAAATGGAAGCTTTCCAGAATAGAAAATAAAACAACAATAAAGAAAGGAAAAACACAATTGAATATGCATGATGGTCGTAACATCATAGTTGAGGAAGACGATTATAAAACAGGAGATGTTCTCAAAATTTCTATTCCAGAGCAGGAAATAATTGAAAAGATACCAATGAAAAAAGGTTATGTTGCCCTTATTATTGGAGGAACTCATGCAGGAGAAATTTCTGAAATTGAAGAAGTAATGGTTACAATGGCACCGTCGCCAAATATTGTGAAATTGAAAGAATTTTCTACTATAAAGCAATATGTTTTCCCGGTTGGAAAAGATAAACCAATGATTGAATTGCCAAAGGTGAATGTATATGGCTAATCCAATGACAAATCCAAAAATAGAAAAAGTTACTGTAAATATTGGAGTTGGTGAAGGAGGAGACAGATTAAGAAAAGCAGAAAAATTGCTTGAGCAATTGACAAAACAAAAGCCTGTAAGAACTATATCAAAGGGAACAAATCGTGACTTTGGAATAAGGAAGGGAATGCCAATAGCATGTAAAGTAACTTTAAGAAAAGAAAAAGCAATAAATTTTTTGAAGGAGGCATTATGGGTAAGAAATCATAAATTGCCTGCATGGTCTTTTGATAGCCAAGGAAATTTTTCATTTGGAATATCTGACCATACTGAATTTAGGGAAATGAAATATGAGCCAGAAGTTGGTATATTTGGGATGGATGTGTGTGTAACGATGGGAAAAGCTGGCTATAGAGTAAAGAAAAGGAGAATAAAAAGAAATAAAATACCAGACCGTCATAGAGTTTCAAAAGAAGAAGCGATAGAATTCATAAAAAAGGAATTCAATGTTGAGGTGGTTGAGTGAAAATAAAGGAAAGAAAGAAGAAATATGGAAGAATAGAAGGATGTGAGAGATGTGGAAGAAAAAGAGGAATAATAAGAAAATATGGAATGCATTTATGCAGGCAATGTTTTAGAGAAGTTGCTGAAGAAATGGGTTTTAAAAAATATAGTTAGTATGGACATCAAATAATTTTTAAACAGGATTTGCATGCAATTTTATGGTAGAAGTTAAAGAATTTTCTGGATTAAGGCCATTAAACCCGGAAGAATTTTGTATAAAACCTTATGACATTATAGATGATAAAGAAGCCATTGAATTAAGAAAAAATGAAAACTCAGCTATACACATTATATTACCCCTTGGCGATGAAGAAAGATATAAAAATGCTAAAAAAGAATTTGAAAGATTGAAAAAAAATATGATTATGGATGAGCCATCAATTTATGTTTATAAGGAAGGAAATAATGAATTCAGTCATCGTGGTTTTATAATATGTGTTTCATTAGAAGATTATGAAAAAGGACTTATAAAAAAGCATGAAGAGACAAGAGAAAAACCTCTTCAAGATAGAATAAAGCATATAGAAGCTACTAAAGCAAATACTGGCTTGGTGTGGACAATATTTGAGAAAAACGACAAGCTGAAGAAAAAAATGGACGAAATAATGGCTTTACCATCAATTTTTGATTTTGAGAAATATGGGTATAGACATCAATTATGGAAAATTAATGATGGCAAATTAACAAATCAGATAAAAGAAATCTTTTCTTCTTTAGAGCTATATATTGCAGATGGGCATCATAGAATGGCTTCTGCTTATCATTATTGGAAAAAGCATGATGGCAGTGAAGCAAAATATGTCATGATTTTTGCTGCAAGTGATGATGAAGTCCGCATTTTGCCATACAATCGTGTTATAAGAAAAATAAAAAATAAAAATTTTTTGAATGAATTAAATAAAAATTTTTATGTTGAAGAAATGCATAATTTAAAAGAGCCAGAAAAACATGAAATACAGATGTATTATAAAAGCAGATGGTGGAAACTCATTCCAAAAGAAATTGATAACGGTGTTGTGGAAGGCTTGGATGTTAGCATATTGCACAATAAAATTATAGAGCCAATTCTTGGAATAAAGGATGTTAGGAAAGATTCAAATATTTTCTTTGTTGGAGGAAATTTAAGCAGGAAAAAATATGAAATAATTGGAGAAAAAAATGATGCAATTTTTTATTTACATCCAACAAGCGTTGAAGAACTTGAAGCTGTGGCAAGAGCAGGAAAAAATATGCCTCCTAAATCAACATGGTTTGACCCAAAGTTGCTAACAGGTTTGGTTTTTCATTTGTTGGAATAATAATTTTTACCAAACCTTCACTCCTTCCTTGTCTGGCATAACAATGTAAGCATCTCTCCCTCTTTTTTTTATTGCATCTGCTATCTTTTCTGGATTGCCTCCAATTGCAATTATGCTTCCGCCGCCGCCTGCTCCCGTAAGCTTTGCTCCATAAGCCCCTGCTTTAATTGCTGTTGAAATAAGCTTTTCTATCTCTTTCGTGCTTGCTCCAAATATGCGTAAAATTTTTTGGTCTTCATTCATTATTTCGCCAAATTCCACCATATCATTTTTTTTCAGAGCTTTTTCTCCATTTAAAACGAGAGTTTCCATTTCATTTAATAAATCTTTAGCAAAGGAAGAGCTGTTTATGAATTTGCTTATTTTTTTTATCAATTGAGGGGTTTTTCCTTTTATTCCTGTTGCCCCTATAACAATTTCCATTTGAGGTATTTCGAATGGATATATGAACCAGCTATTGCCACCTTTTGAAAAACTCCATAGATAGCCATCCTGTCTTTCATTCTTCACCAAAATTGCCTTTCCATAAGAGCATGTAGATGTGTCATTTGGGCTTGCCCTTCCCTGAACATTATATTCAATTTCAAAGCTATTCTCTGCAACTTTCATCTTGCTGAAATCATTTTTCATCTTCAGGAGGGCGGCGACGACGGCAGTTGTTATAGCAGCCGACGAGCCCAAACCACTGGCAGAAGGAATTTGAGAAAATGTTGTTATTTCCAATGGCTTACCATCCCATATCATTTCAACTGCTTTTTTTATGTATGTATGTCTTTTTCCATCCATCGGTTGCATGTTGACCATGTAGCTATTTCCTATTTCAACATTCACAGCCACCTTTAAAGAAATTGCCATTGACAAACATGGCTTACCATATATCACGCCATGCTCTCCGAGAAGTATTATTTTACCGGGAGAAATAGCTATAGTCATTCTATTTCTATTTTCTTTCCTTTTTGTTTTTCTATCGGAATAATTATTTCCAAAACCCCATTTTTCATTTTTGCCCTTGCATTGTTGCTATTCAATTTATATGGAATTTCTATATGCCTGTATAATGATTCATTCCTTTCCTTGCTCAAATATTTCCCTTCCTTTTTTTCCTTCCTTTCAGCTTTTATCTCAATATAGCTATCTCCAATTTCTATCTCGACATCTTTTTTTGAAAAACCTGGTAAATCAATTAAAATAATTATTTCATTTTCTCTTTTTATCAAATCATATAAAGGCAATCTCCTTGGTTTCATGAGCATATATTTCAATTCCTCAATTTCATTACCTATTTTTTCCAGAATTTCAGATGGTTTCATATCTTTTTATTATTGTTTTATATTTATTTCTTATGATAAATTGGCAATGAGGCAGATGCAGATTTACTGTTTTTAAATCTGCATTTTGTTATTGCGAGGATTTAACAATAACAAATTTTCAGTAAAATAGTTTGTTTTGCTGTTGTTATTGCG
>JAGGSX010000162.1 GCA_021158865.1 Thermoplasmata archaeon | reverse complement strand
TTTGGTAAACTTGAATGACTTTAGTTGAAAATTGAGGAATTGAACCAATTTTTCACTCATTTTGGAAAACTCTGAATGTTATTTTCTCATCAATGCTTTCAACTTTTGCAGGCATGAATTGCATCCAATGACCAAGATGCAATATCATTCCTTCCTTCAATTCATTTTTCCAGTATTTGTTTATATCCAATTCAATTTTAATTTTTTTACTCATCATCAAATCTTCAGTTGTTAAGACATACCCTCTCTTAATTTCATCAACTTCAACATTTTTTAATGCTATTCCTACCCTATCTCCTTCATTTGCAACATCAAAATCATCATCATGTTTTTGTATGGAGCGAATATGAATTTTTTTGTTTAATGGCAATAAAATAGCATCATCATGTTTTCTTATGCTTCCAGAAACAACGGTTCCAAGAATAACTGTTCCAACTCCTCTAACATTGAAAAAATGGTCGATGGCGACGCTTCCATTATTTTTTTCTTCAATTTTTTTATTACCTGCCATTTCAATTAAAAATTCTCTTATCTCTGGTGGATTGTCCTCATAAAATATATAATTTTTTAAATTGCTGTCATGGATGAATGGCTTTATCTCTTCTTCGGAATTATAATTTTTTAAAATAAACATTCCATTTTTTATTTCCATAAGATTTGCTGATATTATTGCCTCACCTAAATATGCATCTATATTGGAAACAACAAAAATTACAAAATCCGCACAGCTTATGGAATAAAATAGGGAAGATATTTTTTCAGGATATTTACTTGCCTCAATTATTGTAACTGTATTATATCCTCTTTTAACATTGTAAAATGTTATATCACTTGTAGTCCCTTTTTTCCCAAGATTTTCTCCATAATCTTTGCCTATTAATGCAACATTTATATTCATTCAACCATCTTTGTTAAATTCATCTTTTTTAATAATCCTGCCCATTGGTTCAACTTCTTCAAAAATCTCAGCTTGAAATTTATATACTTTTGTTCCTTCATCAAGCCAGCAGGCAGGCGGCAGCCCAGCCTTCATGCAGGTTTCATCTAAAAATTCAATGCTGTTCCAATTATATTCTGTAGCAACTTGAGGAAGTAGCAAGCCACGGTAAGGCCCCTTTTCAATTATCAAGCCATCTTTTCCAATTTTAATTTTATCTGGATATTCTCTCTTTTTTTTCACATTTATTAATTTCGGTTCTGTTAAAATACTGACTTCAACAACAATGCTATCAAGTTCTTTCTCATTTATGTCAGGAAATCGAGGGTCGTGACATACTGAAATAGCTGCTTCTTTTAGAGCTTCTTTTAATGGCATTATTGGTTGAGGTATTCCAATGCATCCACGCAAACGCATGGCAGGGTATGTATTTATTGTGACAAAAACTCCCTGCCTTTTTTCAAAAACTTTGCCTTCAAGCTTAGCTGAAATTGTCTCATTTTTAACATGCTTGGTTATTACATGCCTTGCATACTCAACCGCTTTTTTTCCATCTTCTAATTCCATGATAATAAATTTAAAACAATTAAAAACTTTTTATTCCCATCTCTTCTTTACTTTTTCCAGCTTCTTGCAAAACTTTTTCAGAGACATATATGTCGCATCCTTCTCTCACTGCAAGAGCAATGCAATCACTCGGACGGGCATCAAGCATGACTTCTTTTATTTCTCCATCTCTCATATATTCTATATATAATTTTGCCAAAAATATGCCTTCCGCAAGGTCATCTATAACGACTTGTTTTATGTCTCCACCAAGAGAATTTATAACTTGAATAAAAAGGTCGTGCGTTAAAGGGCGATGAAATCTTATGCCCTGCATTCCATTAATTATGCTTTCAGCCTGTCCGTGGCTGATATAAATTGGCAAAGCCATGTCTTTGCTTACAAGAATTATTTCAGAATATCTCTCCCCTCTTCCGATTTCAGGATAAACTTCCATTTTCACAAGCTTCATTTTACCTCCGCCAATCTTTTTATCCTATCAACGACATTTGGATGGGATGAAAATATTTCCATTAATCTGTCGCTTGTTCTTGCTTTTGCTTTTGATGCAAACAATTTGACTTCATATTCATCTAAATGTCCATCCATATTTAAGTCAGCCTGCTTCAATTCAATTAAATCTTTTCTTGCAGTTGATGGGTCCGTTGCAAAAAATGCTTTCATTCCTTCTGCCTCCTTAATTTTTGCTTTTGGCATTCCTGATGTAAAGGTTGTTATTCTATACAATGCAGATGCCAGCATATAAGGTTTTTCTGTAAGAATAGCAGAACCATAATCTGCATAATATTCTCTTATTCTATTTACATATAGGACAATCAAATTTGTTAGAAAATATATAAAAAATGCCACAAATGCCATCGCCAGCCCCTGCCCCCGCCTGTCTCTGCTAAATAAAAAATTCCAGTAAGCTATATAGCTTATCAAAGGAATGGCAGAAAGCATCGTTATTACAACCATATCACGATGTTTTATATGAGACAATTCGTGACCA
Source organism: Thermoplasmata archaeon (assembly GCA_021158865.1). Classification (GTDB taxonomy): domain Archaea; phylum Thermoplasmatota; class E2; order UBA202; family JdFR-43; genus JAGGXW01. Next base: position 4,457 of record JAGGSX010000162.1, on the reverse strand, counting down.
AGAACAGCCTCTATTTCATCTTTATTCAATATATTCATCAATCCTCTTGTAATGCATACTCTTCCATCTTTAGTAGTTCTTCCAAAAGCAAATGCATTTGGAATTGAAATATTTGATATTCCTATTCTTGGCTTTGGTATTCGGGCTTTTTCTGCCAATCTTTCAACAATTTCATGTAGCCATGGCAATTCCTCTTTGCTTACATATTTAACATGCATGGTTGCTTCCACAATCTTTGGGCTGATTGCATATTGAATTAAAACAACCATAAATGCAAGAATTCCAATTATTATCGGCTGTGCAAATCCAAATATATAGGCTATTAAAATAAATAGAGCATACAATATAGCAAATATCAATGCTATTGCTATTGTAAGCCTTGCATAAAGCCAGAATTTTCCCATGATATAAAATAAAGGCTTTTATATTAATATTTTACCTCGTCTCCAAATTCCTCTCTACTTAAAAGCAATATTACTAATGCAATAATGCTCAGTATGCTTCCAATAAAAAAGCCAATGGAGAATATTCCAGCAATTGAAGAAATAACTGCTATAAAAAAATATTTTTTCATAAAACAAAATATTGCACCTATTAAAGGTAGGAAAGATATTATTATTATTGTCGTCGATATAACTGGAAGAGCATCTATGGCTCTCAAAATAAGACCTTTCTCATTTTCAGTTCCCTCTCCCTTTTTCATAACAAATTTTGGTTTAATTGGAGATTTTATTGGAAGAACAAATATTCCAGCTCTTATGTTAACATACCCTTCTTTTTTTAAATCAATTGTATGCTTACCCGCAGATACATTTTCAAAAAAAAATTCTCCATTATCATCGCTTGTAACAGAAATATTCTCTTTTTCAATTGTGACGATAACGCCTTTCAGAGCATGTCCATTATTGTCAATAATCTTGCCTGCATAATCTCCAGAACCATGAGAAAGAACATTTTCATGAGTAAGAACAATGCCTCCCATGACAATGCCAAGAAGGAAAACAGTGAGAAGCAAAACTCCTGCGAGCATTGGTTTGCTCGATGGCTTTATTTTTCTTATAGTGGGGTGTATGGGGCTTTCATTTTCTATGGGCGACGGCAAATTCGGAGTTTCATGCTCTTCTACATTGACCTTTATTTTCATCCCGCAATTTGGGCATGTTATGGTTTGTAATCCTGTTGCTCCATCTGGAACTTCAATGATTACATATTTTCCGCAATATGGGCATTTTGTTTTGCCTTTCATCGTGAAATAATAAGTGAGCATATAAGTAAATTTCCATAAGGTTTTTGTATTGATTCTTAATGAGCATTGTGATTGAATGGTTGCTTTCGATTTTATTCCCCCTGCTTTTAATGTTAGTTCTGTATTTATTTTTTATAATTTATTCTCCTTCTTTTGAAGAAATTGAAATGAGAAGGCGTGAAGTTGGCTTGCTTTTGCTTGGCTCATTATCAACAATGTTTCTGAATTTTCCCATTTTTATATACAAAAATTATTTCCTTGCAATGAATATAGGAGGGGCATTAATCCCAATTGTATTATCCTTTTATCTAATGAAAGAAAACAACATATCATTTTATAAAATGCTCGCAGGAGTTTCATTGGTTGCATTTGCTACTTATATGATTACAAGAGTTACAAGCGCAGGTGTGATAGCATACTTCCCTTTTTATCTTCTACCTTCAATACTTGCTTCCTTAATTGCTTCTTTGCTATATTTTTTATCTCCAGTTTCATCAGCTTATTCATATTCAATTTCAACTCTTGGTGTTCTCATAGGAGGAGATTTTTCTCACTTGCCGGAGATATTTCAGCACCCGTTCGCCGGCTCAATGGGCGGCGCAGGCTTGTATGATATGGTATATCTGGCTGGTTTGCTTTCTTTCATCATTTCTTTCATATTTGTGAAAAAAAGTAGGAGAGATAGAAAAGAAATTATTTTGAAAAGAATTGATAAAGAAATTTTGCTTGCAGAAAAATTTGTTGAAAATAAGAAAATTTTGTTGGGCATAGAAGAAGATTATAGAATGCTTAAAGAAGAATATGACATAAAAAAGGCAAGAAAGATTGCCAACAATATAATAAAAAAAATTGGAAGGGCATTGAAAAACTGTTATGCAGATGAAGGAGAAAGAATTGTTGCCTTCATAATTGATATGCTTATAATATCCTGTTTTTCTTTAGTGTCTGCATTACTCCATTTTTTTGGCTCTTTTATATATTCTTTTATAATCTCATTTCTTGCATATCAGTTTTTGTATTTCACTCTTTTAGAATATCTCTTCAAAACAACAATAGGAAAAGCCTTCTTTGATATGGAAATAAGAAACGAACAATTTAAAAAAGCAGACTTTATGGATTCCTTCACAAGAAATGCAATAAGATTTCTTGATATGTTTGCTTTATTTTATATATTCAGTATAATTTTGATAATAATATCTCCAAAAAAGCAGAGGATTGGTGACTTGATAGCAGGAACAATTCTTGTGAGGGAAAAATGTATGCAATGAATATAATAAATATAATATTGCAGTCAATATGGCTAATCCTTCCAGCTTACATAGCCAATGCATCAGCGGTTTTGCTTGGGGGGGGAATGCCGATGGATTTCAATAAAAAATGGCGTGGGAAACCAATTTTTGGAAAAGGCAAGACATGGCGGGGTTTTTTTGGTGGTGGGCTTACTGGCGTGATTGCAGGCATGATAATGAATTTTTTTCATGAAAGTTTTGGAGGCAGATATGCTTTTCTTATATTGGTATCCATTTCTTTTGGAGCATTGATTGGCGACCTAATGGAAAGTTTTGTTAAGCGCAGGATTGGAAAATTGAGAGGGGAGAAATGGATTATTGCTGACCAGATTGATTTTGTTTTAGGGGCTTTTCTTTTTTCATATCTTGCAAGTGTTTTATTGCAACCATATATGAATGAAAACTGGTTTTTAAATAACTTTACAATATGGCATATCTTATTTCTTCTTTTATTTACCCCGATTTTACATTTAGCAACAAATATAAGTGCCTATCTTTTAAAACTCAAGAAGGTTCCATGGTGATTAAATGGAAGATGAAAATATGAATAAAGCATTGGAAGAATGGGCAAAAGAGCATGATGTAAAAATTGAAAAAGACAGTAAGGAGGAAGAAATTGATGGAATGTGTGAAATATGCGGTATAAGAGAAGCAAAGCATGTATGCATTAAATGTGGGAGAAAAGTTTGTTCTGCAGATTTCTGGACAATGCTGGGGATATGCAAACTCTGTTTACCTGAAGCAGAGATGAAAAAATGGAGGAAGGAACACCCTTTTTAAGCCTTCATTAAAAAAGAATTTAAAGAAATAAGAAATTACGAGTAATGGTTGAACCTGAGACAGAAAAAAACTTTGATGAATGGTATAATGAAATAGTTGAGAAAGCTGAATTATGTGATAAAAGATATCCCATAAAAGGTATGAATGTCTGGTTACCTTATGGATGGAATTTGATGCAGAATATAGATGCCATCATAAGAGAAGAGATGAAAAAAACAGGACATAAAGAAGTTTATTTTCCATTATTAATCCCCGAAATTTTTTTTAAAAAAGAAGAAGAGCACATAAAAGGATTTTCCCAAGAAGTTTTCTGGGTTACACACGCCGGTAAAAATGAATTAGAAGAAAAAATGTTGTTACGACCTACTTCAGAAACGGCAATATATCCAATGTTTTCTTTATGGATTCGCTCCCATGCAGATTTGCCGTTAAAAATTTATCAGATTGTAAATACATTCAGGTATGAAACAAAAATGACAAAAGCTTTTATAAGAGTTAGAGAAATACATTTTTTTGAAGCCCACACGGCGCATGCAACTTTTGAGGAAGCTGAAAATCAAGTAAAAGAAGATATAAAAATTGCTGAGAAATTTTTCAGGAAGCTCTGCATCCCTTTTTTATTGAGTAGGCGTCCTGAATGGGATAAGTTTGCTGGAGCTTTTTATTCAATTGGAATAGATGTTTTAATGCCTTCATTACGTGCATTGCAAGTTGGTTCAATACATCAATATAAGCAGAATTTTTCAAAACCATTTGATATAAGATATGAAAGTATGGATGGGAAGCATCATTACTGTCATCAAACTACTTATGGAATGTCAGAACGCGTTTTAGGAGCAATAATAGGCTTGCATGGAGATGAGAAAGGTCTTGTTCTTCCATCTTCAATTGCTCCAATAAAGATTGTTATAGTTCCCATATTATTTAAAGGATGGGAAGAAAAAATAATGAATGAATGTAAAAAATTGAAAGAAGAAATTGAATTGATGAATTTATCATGTCATGTTGATGAGAGAGATAAAACACCTGGTAATAAATTTTATGATTGGGAGTTGAAAGGTGTGCCATTAAGGATTGAAGTGGGACCGAGAGATATTCAGAAGGGAGTTTTTACACTTGTCAGTAGAGACGGAATAAAAAAA
>JAGGSX010000170.1 GCA_021158865.1 Thermoplasmata archaeon | reverse complement strand
GATTTTTCTTCTCCAGCTGATGAAGTATTTCTTTCAATAGAAGCGGAAAGATACAGATTTGCTTCTCTTTTTGATCCTCTTCTTGCAATGAATATATCAAAAATAGACCCTTTGCCTTTTCAAATTGAGGCAATTTATGGTTACATATTGAAATTGCCTCGCATAAGATTTCTTATAGCCGATGACCCTGGAGCAGGCAAAACAATAATGGCTGGCCTAATAATTAAAGAACTAAAATTGAGGGGTATAGCAAAAAGGATACTGATTGTTACTCCTGGGCATCTTAAGGATCAATGGAGGAGAGAACTTAAGGATAAATTTGATGAAAAATTCGTTGTTGTAGACAGAAATTTCATAAGCTCACATTATGGAGAAAATCCTTGGGAAAAGGAAAATCAAGTTATAACATCTATCGATTTTATTAAACAAGAAGACATTTTACCTTCTTTAAAAAGCGTGATGTGGGATCTGGCAATAGTTGATGAAGCCCATAAAATGGCAGCCTACAGATATGGAGAAAAATTGTCAAAAACTGAGAGATATAAAGTAGGTGAGATTTTATCGGCAAATACAGAGCATCTATTATTTCTAACGGCTACACCACACAAGGGAGACCCAGAAAATTTTAGATTATTTTTGGATTTATTGGTCCCTGGATTTTTTGCTACCAAAAAATTAATGGAAGAATCCATTAGAAATAAAGAAAATCCCCTTTTCATAAGAAGATTGAAAGAAGATTTGAAGGATTTTGAGGGAAAACCAATATTTACTAATAGATACACAAAGACGGTAAAATTTAGATTATCTGAAAAAGAGAAAGATTTGTATAATGAATTATCGAGATATGTTGTTGAACAATATAATAAAGCATTGCAGAAGGATAAGAAGAGAAATGTAGCTTTTGCTTTATTAATTCTCCAGAGAAGAATGGCATCCAGTACTTATGCATTGCTTAAGTCATTAGAGAGAAGAAAAAAGAGACTGGAGGAACTTCTTAAAGAGCCAGAGATAAAGGAAGAAATAATATTTTTTGATCTGGAGGAAATTGAAGATTATGAGGAAGAAGAGAGATGGGAGTATGAGAAGAAATGGGAAACATTAAGCATTGCAGAAAATAGGGAAGAATTAAAAAGAGAAATAGAGACATTAGAAAAGCTAATAGAAATGGCAAAGGAAATTTTGAAAGAAGAAAATGAGGTTAAAATATCTGAGTTAAGAAAGGTTATGGAATCACTGGGTAAAGAAAAAATACTTATCTTTACAGAATCAAAAGATACATTGGAATATTTGGTTAATAAAATAAAATCATGGGGTTATTCGGTTAATTATATACATGGAGGAATGAATCTATATGACAGAATAAAAGCTGAGAGCGTGTTTAAAAATCAAACACAAGTAATGGTGGCAACTGAAGCAGCAGGAGAAGGAATCAATTTACAATTCTGCCATTTAATGATAAATTATGATATTCCATGGAATCCTAATAGGTTAGAACAAAGAATGGGAAGGATACATAGATATGGACAGACTAAGGAAGTATATGCTTTTAATCTGGTAGCAGAAGATACAAGAGAAGGAAAAGTTCTATCAAAATTGATGGATAAATTAGAAGAAATAAGAAAAGCTATAGGTAGTGATAAAGTCTTTGATGTTATTGGTGAGATATTCTATGGCAAAAATCTTTATCAACTTATATTGGAGGCTGTTGCCAATACAAGAAGAATAGATGAGATACTCAGCGAGATTGACATAAAAGTTGATGAAAAATATATTGCCAAAATTAAAGAAGCCCTTGGAGAAAGTTTGGCTACACGCCATATTGATTATACAAGAATAAAAGAAATGGCAGAAAAGGCAAAAGAATACAGGCTTATACCGGAGTATGTAGAAGAATTTTTCAAGAAAGCATTTAAGAAAGCTGGTGGTAGATATAAGGAATTGGAGGATAGCTTTATATCAATAGAATATGTTCCGTTGGAGTTAAGGAAATTTGCTGAAGATACCAATTTCAGAAATAGCTATGGAAATATTTTAAGGAGTTATCCCAAGATAACATTTGATAAGGATACTGCTTTTAAAAATCCAGATGCAGAATTCATTTCCTTCGGACATCCTCTTATGGAAGCTTTACTTGAACGGGTTAACAAAAATTACTTTGACAAGCTAAAAAGAGGCGGAATTTTTGTTGATCCATCTGGAAGATGTGATGGTATAATATGGTTTTTTGAAGGAGAGGTTAAAGATGGAAAAGGTGCAGTTGCCGGCAAAAGATTAATGGCTTTTTATGATAATGGAAGTGAAATAAAAAATGTAAATCCTGCCATACTTTGGGATTTTGTACCCACTGAAAATAATGCTCCGATAAAATTTGGTGTTGAAGAAAGAAAAAGAAAAGTTGTTGAGTATGCGATAGGAAGTGTAGAAGCTTATAAAAAAGAATTGATGGAAGAAAGAATAAGACAGGCAGAAATAAAAAGGAAATATGGAATAAAATCCTTAGATTATTTGATAAGCAGATTGGATGCAGACTTGGCTGAGCTATACGAAAGGCAAGAGAAAGGAGAGAAAGTAGAGCTTGCTATAAGGAATAAGGAGGAAAGGAAAAGGAAATATGAAGAAGCCTTGGAAAAGTTGAGAAAGGAAATCGAGCGAGAGATAAGTTTGACTGTATCAATGCCAAGATTAATTGGGGCAGTGATGGTTAGGAAAGGCACAGAAGAGGAAATGATGGAAGATGAGGAGATAGAAAAAATAGGAATGGAAATGGCAATAGAATATGAAAGAAGAGATGGCAGGAATCCAGAAGATGTTTCAAAAGAAAACCTTGGTTTTGATATAAGATCAAGAGGTAAAGATGAGATAAGATATATAGAAGTGAAGGCAAGGAGAGATTTTGGAAGCGTTGCTCTTACACCAAATGAATGGTTTAAGGCGAAGCGTTTCAGGCAGCAATACTGGCTTTATGTTGTTGTTAATGCTGCCAAAAAACCAGAGCTTTATGTAATAAATAATCCTTACGAAAATTTAGAAGCATTTGAAAAGGTGGAAGTTGTGAGATTTGTAGTGGATAAAGAAGAGATTCTGGAAAAAGGAGAGAAGGTAATATGAATGAAAAAGAATTGGTAAAGGAAATCAAAAGAGTAGCGGAGCAGAAGGAGATAAATTTTGTGAAAAAGATATTCACCCATTTTAATCTTGGAACATCAAAATTTGAGGAATTATGGAAGGATTGGTGGGAGAAAGAGAAATTTTATTATGGAATCGAGCAAACAATGGCTTATTCATTGTTTGGATTTGATAGCATAGTGCCATGGCATATATTTGACGAAAGCATGGAGAATCAAGTTATTGAAGGATATGTTAAGGCGATAGCAGAGATAATGAAGGGATTTGATTTGCCATTTGTTTATTTTGCAACGAAGATGCACGAAGACATGAAATTTGAATTTTTTCATCCCTCTAAATTCTATTCTTCTCAAAAGTTGGATATTGTTAGCGTGCTGGAAAGATTGAAAGAGGTATGTAAGGAGGCAAGAAATCCCTTGCTTGAAAATGATGATGTTAAGAAGAGAAAAAGAGTATTGAAAACGATTTTGAGGATACCTGTGTGATGAGATGAAAAATGAAGTAGAGATAAAAGGAGAATCGCAAACTATTGAATTTAAGGAGAGTTGGAGAGATGATCATCTAAAAATCATTTGTGCCTTTGCAAATACTCACGGTGGAAAGCTGAACATTGGTATAAGAGATAACGGAAAAATAGTGGGTATAAAAGACTGTGGGAAGTTACTGAAAATGTTGCCTGATAAAATAAGAAATAAATTGGGGATAATACCATCTGTTTTGGTGAGAAGAAGAGGTGGAAAAGAAATCATTGAAATTGAGATAAAGGCATCTTCTATGCCAGTATCATATAATGGAAAATATTACGTTAGGACAGGAAGTACAACAGCTGAGCTGGGCGGAAAAGAACTTGCAGATTTCCTTATGAAAAAATTTGGTAAAACTTGGGATGAATTTCCTGTAGAGGCAAGCTTTGATGATGTTAATATTGAAACTATAGAAAAATTCAAAGAATGGGCAAGGGAAAGGTTGCCATCAATAATCAAAGAAAAGGACTACAAATCGCTCCTTAAAAAATTGAATCTTCTGGCTGATGGAAAACTAACACGTGCTGCTATCCTTTTATTTGGAAAGAATCCACAAAAATATTTTATTCAATCATATATGAAGATAGGAAAATTTGTGAGCGAGACAGATGTTGTAAGCACAGATGAAATTACTGGAAATTTATTTGAACAAGTAGAAAAAACAATAGAAATTTTACAGACAAAATATTTGATGAGGATATCCAAATTTGAAGGAATAAGGAGAAGAGATGTTCTAGAATATCCAGAAGATGCTTTAAGGGAGGCAATAATAAATGCTGTTATTCATAGAGATTATCTTGGAACTTCTGCTATACAAATAAGAGTTTATGAGGATAAGTTGGTTATAATGAATGAAGGGAAATTGCCACCAGAAGTGCCAGTTGAGAAGCTTAAAGAAGAGCATCTATCAAAGCCAAGGAATCCTTTATTGGCAAGAATATTTTACTTTGCTGGGTTGATAGAAGCTTGGGGGAGAGGAACAATAAAAATTGTCGAGAGCTGCAGGCAAAATGGATTGCCTGAGCCAGATTTCATCGAAGAACACGGAATCATGAAAGTCGTCTTTTATAAGGATATTTACAATGAGGATTATCTGAGGAAGCTGGGATTAAATGAGAGGCAGATAAAAGCTGTTATGTATGTGAAGGAAAAAGGAAAGATTACAAATAAGGAATATCAGGAGATAAATAAAGTTTCAAATAAAACTGCCTATCTCGATCTAATGGGTCTTGTTAAAAAAGATATTTTATTTTCTAAAAAGAGTGGAAAAGCTACCATGTATATGTTAAAAGGTAATGAAAAAGTAACGAAAAGGTAATGAAAGTAATGATGAGGTAATGAAATGCAACAAAAAAGAATCAAAGGGGCATTAAAGGGGCCACAAAGGGGTCAAAAGGTGATAAAATAAAAATGAACATAAAGGACATATTCCAGCGGGCTATTACACAATATTTGGCAATTACTTGGCAATTTTGGAAATTATTTGGCATTTTGCATAAAAGAGATGGACATAACGGACTTGTTTCGGAGTGGTTTCGGTGTTGTGAATGAGGGATAAAATGAAAGACAAGCGATTCATTGAAGAAAGCTTTCCTGTGAAGGAAGTTAGTGAGCATTCTGCAAGAGAGAAGAACATAAGGCATGGGCATATCTCTACGCTTCATATATGGTGGGCAAGAAAGCCACTTGCAAGTTCAAGAGCAACAAGCTATGCTGCTCTGATTCCTGCTCCTGAGAATATAGAAGAATGGGATAAAAAAAGGCAGTTTATTGCAGAGCTTTCAAAATGGGAGAATTCGTTGAACATGGCAATTATTGAAAAAGCAAGGAAGGATATTCTCAAGGCAAATGGTGGTAAGCCAACTGTTCTTGATCCTTTCGCTGGAGGAGGAGCAATACCATTGGAGACGTTGCGTTTAGGATGCGAAACTTATGCTGGCGAATATAACCCTGTTGCTATTCTCATTTTAAAATGCACTCTTGAATATCCTCAGAAATATGGGGAGAAACTCGTCAAAGATGTTAAAAAATGGGGAGAATGGGTTTTGCAGGAAGCAAAGAAGGAGCTTGGGAAATTTTATCCTGCCGATAAGTCAGGATATTTTGGCTCTGGCGAAGGAGCTACGCCTGTTGGCTACTATTGGATGAGAACCATTCCATGCCAGAATCCAAGTTGCGGGGCTGAAATTCCCCTCACGGCTAATTGGTGGCTTGCCAAAAAGAAAAACAAGAAGGTTTCATTGTATCCTTATGTTGATGGAAAAGAGGTTAAATTCAAAATTGTGGGAGATGGCTATGAAAAGATGCCTGCCGATTTTGACCCGAGCAAAGGCACAGTTTCAAGAGCCATAGTAAATTGTCCAGTTTGTGGGCATGTCATAGAGGCGAAGAATGTGAGGAAACAGTTTCAGGAAGGCAAGGCGGGACAGAGAATGATTGCTGTTGTTCTGCACAGCAAAAACAGGAAGGGAAAATTCTACAGAATAGCCAGCAATGAAGACATGAAAGCATACAGAGAAGCAGAAAAATATCTTGAAGAAAAAAGACAAAAACTCATGCATGAATGGGGAATTGACCCCGTGCCGGATGAAATAATATATACTCCAATTGGTAAGGAGTATAGACCTGGACAGGTTCTCTATAATTTTACACCCGTGGCTCTTTATGGAATGACAAAATGGAGAGACCTTTTCAATTCTCGCCAGAAATTGGCTTTGATAACATTTGTTGAAAAAGTGAGGCAGGCATACCAAAAAATGATAGAAGAAGGATATGACAGGGAATATGCAAAAGCAGTGGCGAGTTATTTAGGATTGACAATAGATAAATTAGCTGATGCATGTAGTTCAAATGGAAGATGGAAACCAGATACAGTTCAACTTATTCCTGCTTTAAGTGGAAGACAAGCTCTACAAATGATATGGGATTATTTTGAATTAAATCCTATATCAGGAGTAAGTAGATGTTGGAGTAATACATTAAATGAGCTTCTAAATGGATTAAAAATAACAGAAGGTACACTTTCTGCCGCTGTTATTCAATCCTCAGCCACAGAACTTCCTCGTGATAAATTTCCTTCCGATTATTTCGATGCCATCTTCACTGATCCACCATATTATGACAATGTGCCATATTCTGTATTATCGGACTTTTTTTATATTTGGTTAAAAAGAGTTATCGGAGAGTTATATCCGGATTTATTTTCGACTCCTCTTACTCCTAAGTCGAAGGAAGCAATTGCAGAATTACCACTGCTAAGGGGTATGAATAAAGAAAAAGCTTCACATGAAATAAAATCTGTAAAAACAAAAGAAAATTTTGAAGACATGCTCAAAAAATCTTTTCAGGAGATGCATCGTGTTTTGAAGCCA
>JAGGSX010000082.1 GCA_021158865.1 Thermoplasmata archaeon | reverse complement strand
GCTTTCGTTTCCACATTTTGAGCAATGTTACACCCAAAATTTTGGCAATTTTTGGTGATTTTATACGGCGTTATGAAGACAAAAGCTTGAACCTGAGGTGGTAAAATGTAATAAAAAATTGCAATTGGCAAATTATACAATGGCAGTATAATTAGCTTGAAATGGCAAAGTCAAGTAAATGAAATTAAAGAAAGCGTTAAAAAAATTGCAGGGAATACAAAAATCATTGTAAGGGTTGGTATTCCTTATGAAGAAATAATTAAAATAGCAGAAGAAGAAAATGTTTCATTGATAATTTTGCCATCCCATGGAAAATTAAATTTTTCACATGAAATTTTTGGCTCCACAACCATGAGGGTTTTGAAAAAAACAAAGAAGGCAGTCTTGCTAATAAAATCATTTGAGGGATAAAATGAATTTTTTAAGATTGAAAAAACATTTAGATAAATTCCTGCCTTTATATGTAATTATCTTTATGCTTCTTGGATTTTATACAGGCTTACATGTAAATGTGAAAAAATATGGTGCGATGCTTAAAATTTTGAATCAGATTGTTGTTATTTCAATGATATACCCAATGATGATTAATTTAAGGATAGAAGCATTAAAGAGAGCGTCAAAATCATTGAAACAATTGGCAATAGCTCTGGTAATGGGATTGGTTTATGCCCCTTTGCTAATGTATGGTTTAGCAATAATAAGCAATGTCAATAATCAGCTCGCTCTTGGCTTGCTGCTTGCTGTCGTTGTTCCATGCTCATCAATGAGCATTGCATATACTGGATTTACAGAAGGAAATCTTGAACTTGCAACAATAATTGTAGCAATGAGTTTTACCCTCGCAATAATAACTGTTCCGGGCTGGCTCTCCTTATTTGCATCTCAATATAATATTCCATTGCCAATATGGCTTCTCATCAAAACAATAATAATAGTTGTTTTCATACCATTGATATTTGGATATATTACAAGAATTTCTTTGATTAAGAAGGCAGGAGTAGAAAAATTTGAAGAAATAAAACCTTTATTCCCTTCCATCTCTCTACTGGGAATGTATGCAATTGTATTTTTAATATTCATGGAAAAAGCAAGTTTGATTGCAAAGAAGCCAGATATGGTGATGAGTGCTTTATTACCCCTTGTTTTATACTATGCGATAACATTATTGCTATTCACTTTCATGAATAAAAAAGTTGGCATCCCTTATGAAGACCACATGGCAATAACATTTACATCCACAGGTAAAAATGAAGGAACAGCAATGGCAATAGCGATGGCGGCAGGCATGGGGCTCATGGCTATACCGCCGGCAATAACTCCTTTGCTTCAGATACCATTCCTTATAGGATATGTGAAACTGTGGAAAAAAATCAGGAAATACTGGGCAATAAAATGATCATTTTCTTTCGAATCCGAGTATTTCCCTGGATTTTTTATCTCTAACATTTATTTCTCTAATCGAAACTTTATCTTTATAGATTTCAATTATATTGAAAGAAGGATAGGAAATGCCATTCAATTTTTTTGTTGTTGCTGTGCCTCCAGTAATAAAGTAAGTCCCATCAAGATTCCACCACCATCTCAGATGGCGGTGACCTGAAAGAACCATCTTTATATTTGAACTTGTGCAAAGCTCCAGCACATCTCCCGCATCAAGTGGTATCTGTCTTTCTCTACCAGTCCTCGGAACAGGTATTAAATGATGATGAAGAGCTAATATGTTGAATTTCTCTGGATTTGATAGTTTTTCCTTTATTTCTTCATAATGCTCTCTCCCTATATGTCCTGTGTTTAAGTCTGGCTGTGAAGAATCAATGCCAAATATTGCAACCTTGCTGTCTTCATAAAAAGGATACCTGCTTCCAAAAAATTTTTCAAAGATAACGTAGCCAGCATGCCTTGAATCATGATTTCCAGGAACCAGTATCTTTTTATCAACATTGATTTCATCTAAATATTTTTTTGCTTCTTCATACATTTCTAAAACCCCGTCGTCTGTTATATCTCCAGTTACCACCAAAATTTCTGGTTTTTCTTCATTCACCTTTTTGATTACATACCTGCCCCATTCATCCACAAAGTAAGGAGAGCCGATATGTATATCAGATATATGAGCTATTTTCTTCATTTCAAAATGTAGTAGTGTTGAAATTATTTAAGCTTTTGTGAAAAATGAAGAGTATCATGATTTCTACTTAAATACTGCATAGGGAACTTCAATGCATTTTTTATTTAATATACGAAAAGCTTTTGCTTCAATATTTATTGGGTCTATAACAATTGCTGCATGGAATGGCTGGCTGAAATATTTCATCTGAGTTTGAATATCAATCCCTGACATGAAACTTGTATAACCTACATGAGAATGATACCATCCCAATATTATATAATCATATTCTATATCGTCAAGTTTATCAAACAATTCCTCAAATGCATCTCTACTAAAACGCACATAGAAAGGCGATGAGTCAAGAGAAGCAGTAGCAACATCATATACAATTGAATATACGCTTTTCCACTGTTTAACATCCCCTACCAAAAGCCCCATTGCCTCATTCCCCTCAAGAGCCATATCATAACAATGTTTCAGCATTTTATCAAATGCAATCTCTCTAATATAAAAATCCACTTCATTACTCACTTCTGTTTCAACTTTCTTTTCGTTAGATGGAACTGCTTTCAGCTTTTCAAAATTTTTCAATCCAAGCTGGGAATATTTTTCCTGAAGAAAAGATTTTTCGCCGGGCGGACAGACGCGGGCGGCAGGCGGCGGCTCCGCCTCCCATTTTTTTATTTTTTCCTTATTTATTTTTACCATTTTCTCCCAATATGACAGGCTTTTTTCTTTTTATTTCGGAAGGTGAGTAGCTATTTTTGTTGAAATATTCTGCCGCTCTTGTGCATGTATCTGTTTCAAATGGGCTATCCGGATTTGGATTTGCAAGCAGGATTTCAATACCTTTTATAAATGCGACAAGATTTGAGCGAAAAGTCCAGCCCTCAATCAGCTTTGTGCATACATATCCACCATCTTCTGGAGGCATTATATTTGGATGGAATATATTACTTTTCCATCTTACAATCGGTGTTTGAAATGGATATTCTTCAGTTATTACTATTTTGAGCTTGTGTTCATATTTTGTTGAAATTTTTCCGTCCTTCCATATTGGACCGGGACAATCAACTAAATTAACCATTATCTCGATAGGAAATTTTTTGAATGATTTATCTTTGATAATAAATTTGTGACGGAATGTTCTCCTGCATTCTTTCAATTCATTTCTTAATCTTTTCACAAGCAAATCTTTTGGAAACATTTTCCACCTTCAGGGTCGGGTATCAGTTCAATTACATCTTCTTCTTGCAATCTTGCTTCCTTAACTGTATTTTCAGCCTGCAAAATTTTTTTACCAAATCTAATTACATAAGCTCCGGGATTTTTTCTCCAATAATTTGCTGCTTCTTCTATTATTTCTTCTATAGTATTATCATCATCGACTTCCATACTTATTCTATTACCTGTTTCAGCATCTTTTACAGATATTTTCATTTTCTCTCCAAAAAAGATAATAAATTAACGGTTTAAATAATTATCATAGCATCTATTTATCATTTATTATGATTTGGGCATTTTGGGTTTATCGGCAGTTGCAAAATTGAAAAAAAATTTCTATTGCCATCATAATAAAAAATGTTTTTGATATAATTTTTCATTCCATGAGTTATTTTTAATGCCTCCTGAACTTGTATGGCGGCTATTATGCTTGTTGTATTTATATCAGATGGCATGTTTGGTTCAAAATATTTTACATTTTTTCCAGTGCAACTAAAGCGTTTTTCCAGAAATTTTGAATGAGTTGCATTCATTCCGCATTGCAAACAGCTTGTTTCTGGCGGAATAACAACCTGAACTTTACCTATTAACCCATGGGTTGCCCCATCTATATATGGTATGTGATAAAAATAACAATTTGAATTTAAATATAAGCGTGAAGCAATGTTATCCAAACAGCCAAGAACAATATCATAATTTTTTACATCAAGGCTTTCTATTTTATCAACATAGTATCTAATTTTTGCATCGGGATTTATTTCTACAAGCCTTTCTGCAATGACTTCAGCTTTTTTTCTATGCAAATTGGCATCTTTTCTTTTAAAAAATATACATCTACTCAAATTTGAATGAACAATGTAATCCATATCAACAATTGTTATATTTTCATATCCAGATAAAATTAAATTTTTTGAAACCTCGTTTCCGAGTGCGCCTGCGCCAGCCACTAAAATTTTTTTATTTTTTACTTTTTTGATATCATACCAATCATATAACTTCATCCTGCTGTAAATGTCCATGTCATTCTCTCCAACTCTTATTGCCATAAAAATGAAAGATTGGATGATTTAAAAAATTCATGCAAAAATTTAACAAAAGGAAAAAGTATAATGAATATGTTTGAAAGAGAGCATGGAATAATTGTTGCATGTGATGTTGCCATTGAAAAGCTTGAAGAACTGGTAGAAAAAACTTATGGTATAGAAGGTATTGTAGGATATAAAATAGGGGCAAATCTTGCAATTGAGTATGGACTAAAAAATATTGCAAATGAAATAAAAAAATATGGATTGCCAATTATATATGACCATCAGAAAGCTGGAACAGATATACCAAGGGTGGGAGAAATATTTGCAAAAGCATGTAAAAGCGCAGGCATGAATGCAGTAATAATTTTCCCTCAAGCCGGTCCAAATAGCGAGGTTGCGTTCATAGAAGCAATAAAGAAATATGGCATGACGCCAATGGTCGGCGGCGAAATGACACATGAAGCATATCTTATGGAAGATGGCGGATTTATTAGAGATGATGCTCCGGGAGAGATTTATCAAATTGCAGTCAGAAATGGAGTTGATTATTTTATTCTGCCAGGGAATAAAGAGGAAGCAATAAAGAAATATCATTTGCTTATCGCAAATATGATGAATGAACCAAAGTATTGCATGCCAGGTATAGGGAAGCAAGGAGGAGAGATAGAAAGAGCATTTTCTATTTTGAGGGGTTACAATGCTTATGCAATAATAGGTTCTTCGATTTATAATAGCAGAGATATTGAAAAATCGGCAAAAAAATTTGCAGAAGAGGCGATGAAATTTGAATGAATTGGTTAAAGAATTGTATAGAAAAAGACTTATAAAAACATGGTATCGTGATAATAAAAAAGGATGGAAACTTGTTTCTGGAATATGGAGCCCATTTTATATACAACTTCGCAACCTCCCAAGCTATCCTGCTTTAATGAAAAAAATTGGTTCAATGCTTTCCGAGAAAATTTCCAATAAAGGAAATAAGCTGCTTGGCATTGCAATGGCTGGCATACCCATAGCAACTGCAATTTCTCTATCATCAAATATTCCAATGTGTTATACAAGAAAAATTGTTTCAAAAGAATATGGAGAACATTCACTGGTGGAAGGAGAAATGGAAGATGGAGATAGATTCATAGCGGTTGATGACATAGTGACAAAATTTGATAGCAAGTTAAAAGCAATAAACCAGTTATATGAAGAAGCAAAAAGAAGAAAAATAAAAGTTGAATGCAATTATGTTGCAGTTGTAATAGATAGAGAGCAAGGTGGAGAGGAAATAGCAAGAAAACATGGAATAAAATTGATTAGCATCATAAAATTTAAAGAAGCAATAGAAATTTTGAAAGAAGAAATGAATGACATGGAATATGAAATAATAAAAGATTATTTGAATAATCCTGAAAAATATCAACATGGATTATAAAATTTAAAGCAACTTCATGCTCTGTCCATTCTGCATTATATGAATATTTTTTCCAAGCTCATAGCCCATCTCCCCTCCAAGAGAAGCCATGGCAGCAGTCTTTGCCAAACCGCCATGCGCCGGCAGGATATGGCGTGGAGAAACAATTTTTATTAAATCTCTTAAATCTTCCCTCGAGGCATGTCCTGAAACATGTATGTCTTTGAATATTCTTGCCCTCTTCCTGTGCAATTTTTGCTCCAGAACTTTTCTATTTGCCTGAATTATTGGTGTTGGTATAACATTGCATGAGAATATAACAAAATCTTGAGGATCTATTTTCAATGCGATTTCATCGTTCACAATTCTTGTTAAAACTGCATTTTTTTCTCCCATACCTCCTGTAACGACAAAAACATACTCATCTTTATTTTTATTCATTTCTCTTAGCTTCTCTTCTGACCTTCCTGCATTGCCTATTATTTCAGCATCTTTAGAAAAATTCACTATTTTCAACTTTTCTGCAGCAGAAATATATTCATTTAAAGAACGACCTATAAAAACAACTTTTCTTCCAATTATTTTAGAAATGTTGAGTATGCTTTTTAATCGTGCAATATGTGAGGAGAAAGTTGTTAAAAACAATCCATGACCTTCATTCTCCATCCCAATCATAATGTCGCGCAACATTTCCTTTGCAATCTGTTCTGAAAAAGTTTTTCTTTCTTCATCAGCATTTGTAGAATCTGCAATCAATAGAACAACATCTTCAATCTTCTTTAATTTTTTTATATTTGTTTTTTTACCCAGAGCAGGATGGCTATCATTTTTATAATCCAATCCATATAATATACTTCCATATTTTGTTTTTATATTTATGATAGCTGATTGAGGAACAGAATGGGTTACATTTATAAATTCTGCTTCAATATTTTTTGACACCCTATAAAATGAATTTACATTTGTTGACACACTTTCAACATTTTTTGCATTTCTTTTTATAATCTCTCCAGTGTATGGAGTTGTTATTATAGGGCATTTATATTTATATGCCATCCATTTTATGGCGCCAATATGGTCAAGATGTGCATGAGTTATCAATATTGCTTTTACTTTTTTCCTTAATTTTTTAATTATTTCATCATTTGGAATTGCGTCCTCATTAACCAAAATTTCTGGATTCATTTTAATATTTCTTTCCTGCAATGCAACAAATCTATCCATATACAAGCCCATATCCAAAATAATAGCTTCATCATCCACTTCTATACATGTCATATTTTTTCCAACTTCATTATATCCTCCAATTGCATAAATTTTTATCATCATGTAAAAACATTATATATTTTAAATATTACAGTGTTGCTTTGCTTTGGGGTTTGTCGAAAAATTTCATGAAATTTAAATTCCCATCCCCTGTTTCCACTATG
>JAGGSX010000038.1 GCA_021158865.1 Thermoplasmata archaeon | reverse complement strand
CATTCGGATAACGCTAACGTTACCAAAAAGTATAAAAAATGGGGGAGGATAATATCACGTATGAAAATTAATAGGAGAGTATTGGCTATAATTGGCGTTATTTTAATTTTTACTTCTTCATTCTTGATGCATAAAAATGCATCTTCTAATGCTCCTCCTGTAGCAGACTTCAGCTTTACTCCTTCTATTCCATCCCCAAATGAAACAGTTACATTCAATGCTTCCATTAGTTATGACAGCGATGGCTATATAACGAATTGGCAATGGAACTTTGGTGATGGAAGCATTGGTTATGGAATTGTGGTAAATCATTCCTATAACAAAAATGGAACTTATAATGTTACACTGACAGTAACAGATAATGATGGAATAAGTAATTCAAAATTAGTAGAAATTGTGGTGGATATCCCACCTGTAGCAAACTTTACTTATGATATAAATAAAAATACAGCAACATTCAATGCTTCCATTAGTTATGACAGCGATGGCTATATCACAAATTATACTTGGGAATTTGGAGACGGGAGCATTGGATATAAAAAAAATGTAAGTCATCAATACTTGCATGAAGGAATATATAATGTGTGTTTGGAAGTAAGAGATAACATCGGAAAAAGTGAAATTAAATGCCAAAATATAAGCATAGACATACTGCCACCCCATACACATTATTATTTAATTCCGCCTTCGCCGAATGGCGACGCCGGCTGGTATATAAGCCATGTGGGCATCAAACTTGAGGCATTTGATAATGTATCGGGCATAAATGTAACAAAATATAAAATTGATATAGGTGGCTGGAATGATTACAATGGGACTATAGATATTGGAGACGGAAGGCATACAATTGCATTCTATTCAATCGATAATGAAGGAAATTCAGAAAATGAAAAATACATTTACATTAATTGTGACACAATACCACCTTTCACGAGATATTATATTGATAAAGATGGTATTAATGGATGGTATAGAGAGAGCGCCAATGTTACTTTATACGGCCGTGATTCTTTATCTCGCTTGTATGCAACCTATTATTTCCTTGATGGGATACTCCATAGATATAGTGGAGAGATAAAGATAGGAAATGGAAAACATTTACTTGCATATTATTCAGTTGATAGAGCAGGAAATGGAGAAAAAGTAAAAACATTGGAGATAGATGTTGATAATGAAACACCTTTGGTTGACATATTGTCTCCATCAGAGGGGATTTATCTTTTTGGGAGAAAGATAATATCATACGAGCATGCAGTTATAATAGGAAATATAACAATAAAAGTTTCTGTATATGATGGACTTTCTGGTGTAAAGCATGTTGATTTTTATATAGATAACACACTAAGATATAGCGATAACACACCTCCATATTCTTGGATATGGAATGAACCCAAGATTGGTGGTCATGAAATAAAGGTTATTGCCTATGATATGGTTGGAAATGAGGCAAGAAAAAGCATGAATGTTTTTATAGTGAATCTATAAGCCAAAGAGGAAAATGTTTATAATTTTTGCTAAATCATTCTAAATAAGGAATATAAATGATTTGAGTTTCATGCTAAATTTTATAAATGCAAAAATCTTTAAGAATTGGTGTGTAAATGGAAAGAAACGATATGATTGTGGCAGTAGTGGGAGTTGTAATTCTTATAATAGCGCTGGCTGGCATTTTATATCATGAAAAAACTTATGCTTATCCTGAAGAAACAGAAAAGCATACCTATAGAATAGAATGGAATGAATACAGTAACGAAATAACAGATAAAGGTTATGTTGATAAAAATGGGTGGAAAAATAATTATACAATTGATACTGGTGAGAAAATAGCTTCTATAGCAAATATAGAATTTAAATTAAGCTGGAGTGATAATTTCGATTTTCATGGATTTATATTTCCATGGAATTTTACTGACAAAATAGACATGAGTGTTTCCATAGGAGAGCTTTCTTTCTCTCAATCTGGAAGTGGTTATGGAACAATTTCAATTAAAGCAACGGGCAAAACGCCGCAGGATATGACTATTGAGGCAAAAAATGAAAGCGAGGTATGGGAAAATATTGGAAATGTTAATAACAAACTAAATTGCGATGTAACTCTAAACATACAACCAAGACCAAGATTTTTTGATAAAGGCAACGATTTCACTCTTACAATAATATATCATTATTATAAGCCAACCATATCCATGCTCAGCTGATTTTATATCGTAACAAGGCGGCGAGCCCGCCCAAAGCCGCCAATTTTTCTCCTCCTTCATGCCACTCGCTTATCACCACAACATCTGCCTTTATTTTCTCAGCCTTTTTTATTATTTCTTCATTTCCTCTAACCATGCTGTTTAGAATAATTAATTTTTCAACCGCTCCATTTTCTATTGCTTTTATAACCTCCTCTCTTCCATAAGCTATGAGACCATCTTTTGCTATTTCTTCCATTACTCTTTCCATTATTTTTATTTCTTTTGTTACTCTATTTTCCTTATAAATTTCTTCTACAATGCCTTTCTTTATTGCTTCATTTATTCCAGTCATGCCTGCATGAGCAGTGGGCTCGACAATGTATTTTTTTAATTTATCTTTTGCAAATTCTATAAATTTATCTTTCTCAAATCCTGGACCAATAATGACGAGAGGCATATCAATTTCTAAAATTTTTGACAAAATTTGCCCATAAAAACTTTTTTTATCCTGCTCCTTTTCATCATACATTTTTCCAGAATGTGGAGAATAGATTGTTGCAATTTCCTGAATACCATATTCGTGTATGATGGCAATTGTGGCTGATTCATCATCAATTGCAACAACTACAATTTTTGGTTCTATTTTAGTAGCTCTTTTTATCCTGCTCAAACTTATATCATCCCATTTTTTTTCTATTTTTATTTCAATATTTGGCTCAATATTAAAAGTATGATATGCTTTTTCTTCTATACCTTCAACAATAATGCCCCTTATCCTAAGTCTATCTGTAAATTTCTGAAATTCTTTATCTGTAACTTTTATTTTTAAATAAACTCTTTCCTTTTCTTCTTTTTTACTCCTTATTTTGTTACCTCTTTCTTCTCTACTTCGATATGTATAGCCAGATATAAAATCGCCCTTCTCAATTATATTGTAAAGATGCCAGCAATCTTCATAACTCTGCACTTTTACAACTATTTCCCCTTTCTTCAAATCTTTATGCAGAATTTTCATTTTTCCTCCTTTTTTCTAAAGCCACCTGAAGGCAGAGCTGATAAAACTGAGCTAACAGGCATTTTAAACGCATTGGCAATTTTTTTTGCAAAATTGTTTTTATCTTCTTCTCCAGGCTCAAAAATTATCCATCTTTCAGCATACTTTTTTATCGCCTCTGGCGGCGCCGCCATAACTTTTTTAGCCCCTTTTATTTCCACAATTCCAATTCCAAATTCCATTTTGCATTTCATGTAATTTCTCTTCCCTCTTATGATGAAAGCCCCTTTTGGAATAAATTCCCCAGATTCAGCTTTCTTTGAAACCTGCTGTGGATAAACCCAGTATGCAGATGCAAAGGCAAACTGCTTCCAAGCTTTTGAATAGACAACGGCAAATTGGCATGCCTCGTTCAAAGTTTTTTCTTTTATACCCAATTTATTTCCCTCTATGTCCCTTGCTTTAATAATACAGGAAGGCGCTCCATGAACATCTGCATGAACATAAATGTCATCATCTTTCATATATTTTTTAACAATTTTTTCATTACTCTTTGCATCTTTTCCCCCTATGACAAGATTTCCTTCTGAAGATATAAACCATCTGTAATTTTCAAACCAGAATTTTTTTTCTCTGCTTTTTTTAATTTTTGTTTTATTTACTTCTCCAGCCATTTTTCTGCTTTTTTCAATTGCAATCTTTGCTCTCTCAATTTTTTCTCTTAATTTTTTGCTTGCATCATATTTTTCCTGGGCATTTTCAATTGCACTTTTATTGATATCTATTTCCACACTCAATTTTTCATTCCCATGACTAAGTTCAATAACTGCCTTAGGATAATTAAATTCAACAAAATCTCTTTTTTTTATGGCATCATCAACCTTTCCAAAATTTGAGAAAATTGCATCAGCTTCTTTCCTAAATTTTTTTTCCATTTCGATAAATTTTTTTATTGCTTCTTTCTGCTGATTTATCTGCCTTATTATCCTCCCCTTTTCTTCTTCAGTTTCCTCATCCTTTTTAAATAAAAAATTAAAGTAAAATTCATCCAATGCTTCATTCATTGATGAAAATTTTTTAACTGGCATTTTTTCATATTTTGATATTGGAAATGGAAGAATATCTATGCTATCAATTATAACAGGTTGAATATCATTTTTTCTGAACTTTTCCAGAATATTTTGCATACTATCATAAAGTTTTTTTATTTTCTCTTCATCTAATTTATCAACAGGTGTTTTTTTGTCTATGCCTGCCATACTGCATATTTCTTCTGCCCACTTCCCTCCAATACCCAGATTTTTTACTATGGCTCTCACAGCATCTTTCTCTTTAAATATTTCCTTAAATTCTTCAAAGCTCAATTCAAAAGGATTTTTTTTAGAAGGAGGGAAGACATATTCTCTATTTGGTTTAATAATGCGACGGCTCCATTTTTGCTGAAAAAGAGAATTTATTATAATATTATTTTCATCAACAAGGATAACATTTCCATTTGGAATGAGTTCGATTATAAGACGGTAAATTTTTTCTTTTGCCACTTCAATTATTATTATTCTGTCAAAATCATATTGGTAAATTTTTTTTATTATTCCATTTCTTAATCATTTTCTTCTCTATGCTTTGTTATGCAAATCCATTTTCCATTTTTTATAAAAATATCCTTCTTTAATTTTATAAAAATTTCATCATTTTTCTGATAAATTTTTTTTATGTATTCTCCCTCAAATTCCTTTAATTCATTAACAACAGCCATTATATCAAATGCATCCATGCTTTCTTTCATTGTCATTTAAAATAAAAATACCTATAAGCTTTTTCCTGCAAATCTCTCCCACTCACTTATCAAACAACCGCAATATTTCTGGCTATACAAACTGTAAATTTTTGCAATCTCTTTTCCTTGATGATAACCTCTACGAAAATCTTCATAATAGAATGGCACGCCATGTTTTTTTGCAATCTCTTCCCCAACTTTTTTAACCAAGTCATGCAATTGATAATGAGAGACCAGTAGCGTTGTTGTGAAAGCATCAAATCCATGCTCTTTTGCATATTTTGCAGTTTTTTCAAGCCTGTATTCATAACACCTTATGCATCTTTCTGGCCTTTCAACATGCTTCATCTGATATTTTAAGTAATCAATGAAATCATATTCATCATATATTACTTCCACATCCTCAAGTTTGGCATATTTAATTAAAGAATCCATTCTTGCTTTATATTCCATATATGGATGTATGTTTGGATTATACCAATAGCCAACAACGCTATGCCCCTCTTCTATCAGCCTTTTATGGGGATAAGAAAAGCAGGGAGCACAGCAAATATGGACAAGCAATTTCATATTCAAATATGGACAAGCAATTTCATATTGTTTATATACATACCTTATTTTTATTTTCTGTCGATGATACAAAAAAATGAATTTTTACGCATGGTTTTTATATGCCAAATTCATATTTTTAAAGTGTTTGGGGAATATGAATTAAACTTTAATCTTAAAGAAGAAGGAATTGAGCTTTCAATAAAAGGAAAAGGAAAAAGGAAAAGATATTATAGAAATTTGGACGGAGATGAAATAGAAAAATTCATATATGCAGAGAGTGGAAAACTGGTCGTTTGTCCTGTTGAGCCCGTTAATTTACCAAAAATTGGTGTTGCTGAGCATTTAATGATAGAATTTGACAAGCCATTGATAATTGAGCCGGGCGTTAAAGACAGTTTTTTTGTTAAGTTTCCTGTTGAGATAGGAATCTTTCTTGTAGATAAAAAAGACATTGAGAGAATAGATATTTTCACTAAAACGAGGGCAAAGTATATCTTATATGGTCCTCCAGAAAATGGAATAATATGCAGATGGTGGAAAAGCAAAAGTTATAATGATATGCCAGAAGTTAATAAATTACAGGAAGGAATAATGAAAGTAGAGGTCGAGAATAATTATCATGAATGGCTGGAAATGAAAAGAATTGTATTCAGAGCTTTTGATATGAAACTTTTTTATAATGAATATGCATACATGCATTCCTATTTAAATATATTGAAGAAAACGATGGGTGAAACAGCTTTCAATAAAAGAAAGCCAAAAAATATGAAGGAATCAATTGATATATACCTTGCAAAAGGAATAAAGAGAATCGAGAAAAAATTTATTATGGAATGGGGATTTAAATGATGGCTGATATAGGAAGATTATTAAATTCCAATATACCCGGCACAGGCACAACCGTAATAAAATTGCTGATTTTTTTAGTGATTATAGTTGCTGGAGTTATAATAGCCAAGATTGCAAGATTATATACAAGAAGAATTTTAAAAGAAAAGATACCTTCAGAAACTTTGGTGGCAACTGAAAAAGTTACATATTATACTATTATAATAATTGCAGTAATTGTTGCTCTCCCTTATGTGGGCGTTTCTTTGAGCGGGCTGCTGGTGGCTGGTGGCGTGCTTGGTATTGTAATTGGATTTGCGAGCCAGACGGTTGTATCAAATTTGATAAGTGGATTTTTTTTGATAGCGGAAAAGCCCATAAAGATAGGAGATGGTGTCAATATTGGAGATGTGAGTGGCGTTGTTAAAGATATAAAAATTCTTTCAACAACAATAAGAACATGGGATGGAGTGTATGTCCGCCTTCCAAATGAAAAAGTTTTCACGTCAAATATACAAAATTATGTCGCCCATGTTGCAAGAAGATTTGGATATAAAATTGGAATAAGTTATGGTGATGATGCTGAAAAAGCTGTCAATATAATAAAAAATTTGCTTGAAGAACATCCTTTGATATTGAAAGAGCCAGCCCCACAAATTTTTGTTGAAGAATTGGGCGACAGTAGTGTAAATTTAAATATAAAAATATGGGCTCCATCAAGTGAGTGGTATTCTGTTTATACTGAAATGCTATGGAAAATTAAAGTTGCATTAGAAAAAGAAGGCATTGAAATACCGTTTCCGCAGCGTGTTGTCTGGATGGCTGGAAAAAAATAATATGAAAATTTCGTATTTTGAGCCTTTTCTTTTCAAAAAA
>JAGGSX010000149.1 GCA_021158865.1 Thermoplasmata archaeon | reverse complement strand
TGAAATAATAAATAAACTTGGAGATTGGAAAAACAATGCAACAGTTCAAACTGGCGCTGGCTTGGAGTTTCAATGGGTTCCATTGCTCACCACAATATCCAATATGATTAGTGGAGGAGAAGAGCCTACAAAATGGCCAAGTGGGGAAAGCTATTTCACAAATTTGCATATTTCGCATGACTTGCGAGAAGGAGGCTTCAACGTTAAAAGTACGATGCTGCTTTCTTCCCAGCGTCAGGGTTTTGAAAATTTATCAGATTATGGGAGAAAATATATACTATTTCCCCATCTTCTTGAATCAATAAGTGGAAAAAATGTTGTTAAGGGTGGAAAATATCAGGAAGGGAGTAACATAATATTTGTTTTCAATCATGGCTTTTACTATTTATATGAATCTGGAGATGTTTTACTCGACGCAAGAGGTTTTCCACCATTTACAACAATATCAAGATTTTATTAC
Organism: Thermoplasmata archaeon; assembly: GCA_021158865.1. Taxonomy (GTDB): domain Archaea; phylum Thermoplasmatota; class E2; order UBA202; family JdFR-43; genus JAGGXW01. The sequence continues at coordinate 6,768 of JAGGSX010000149.1, read as the reverse complement.
ATGGGAAGCGGATTATCAAGCATGGGAAGTTATGATGTTAGAAATGTTGAGAATATGAATTTTGGTCCATCCGTGGTATATGTAGAAAGTTGTATAGTTGGCAGAATAGATGGTTTGCAACCAGAAAATTGTTTATCTCAGGCATATTTGCATGCTGGAGTTAATGCATTTGTTGCTGCAAGCAGAGTAACAGCAGACCCGGGCTATCTTGAACCAGGCTTGATATTCAAAGGATTTGGAGCAAAAGGATTTGTTGATGCATGGCTCAATTTGAAGAAAAACGGTGAATATCCAAAATTGCACTTCGGAGGAGTTATAGCACAAGATTTTATTCTTAATTTGATAAACAATGACAGCACTGTTGGCATGGCTTTGAGAAACGCAAAAGACAGATACTTGCAAAAGGATGCAAATTCCTCATTCCTATGGACGCCGCCGCTCATATCGACGGGCTGCAAGATAATAGACAAAATGATTTATGAACATCATTATAAAATAAAACCAAAATTTGAATATGACAGATATTTGCACAAAAAATATCATTGCCTGCATGAATTCAATTTATATGGCGACCCTGCATTTAATCCATGGACATGAAATATCCATTTGATGAATTTGAAAGAGAAGTAAGGCAAAAACTCGCAGAGAGGGGCTACCCTAATGCGAAAATTGAAGAGCCGAAAGAAGAAATTGCTGATTTAGCCTTTCCATGCTTCCATCTTTCAAAAATTTTTAAAAAGCCACCTGATAAAATTGCTGAAGACATAGCAAAAAATATTGGGCATGGAAAATGGATTGGGAAAGTTGAAGCCATAAATGGATACGTAAATTTTCATATAAATATAAAAGAGCTGGCGAATGTTGTTAAAGAAGTAGGGAAAGATTTTGGAAAAGGAAAGAAGAAAAATATTACTGTCATAGTTGAACATACATCTGCAAATCCCACCGGTCCGCTTCATATCGGAAGAGCAAGAAATCCGATTATAGGAGATTCAATCGCAAGGATACTAAAATTTGGAGGATATGATGTTAAGACACAATATTATGTAGATGATATGGGGAAACAGGTTGCAATTCTTTTATGGGGGATAAAAAATTTAAAAATAAGGAGCGATGAAAAAAGATTGCACTATAAATATGTTAAATTTTATCAAGAAGCAGCAAAATTAATGGAAGAAGATGAAAAAATTAGAGATGAAATAAGTAACATAATAAAAAAATGTGAGGAAGGAGATAAAAAAGTTTTGGAAGAAATAAAAAAAGTTTATAAGCCAGTATTGAACGGAATTATTGAAAGCTTGCATCAAATAAACATTTCGATAGATGAATTTGTGGAAGAATCAAAATTTGTAATTAATGGAGATGTATATAACATAATAAATAAACTTGCATCTCTTAAATATGCAAAAAAGGATGGAAGAGCAATTTATCTTGATTTAGAAGATTTTGGTATTCATGGAAGAAGTAAAAAATTTTTTTTGACAAGAAGCGATGGCACATCATTATATGCAGCAAGAGATATAGCGTATCATATATGGAAAGGAGAAAGAGCAGATATGCTTATTGATATTCTTGGAGAGGACCATAAACTGGAGGCAGAGCAAGTCAGGATAGCATTGAAACTTCTAAATGAAAAATTGCCGGAAGTTGTTTTTTATTCATTTGTTTCCCTTCCAGAAGGAAGAATGTCAACGAGGAGAGGAAAAGTCATTTATTTGGATGATTTAATTGAAGAAAGTATTGAAAGAGCGAAAAAAGAAATAAGAAACAGAAATATGGGCAGAGAAAAAATAGATTATATTTCACAGAATGTAGGAATTGGAGCAATAAGATATAATATAATTAAAGTTAATCCTGATAAAAGCATAGTATTTAAATGGGAAGATGCTCTAAATTTTGAAGGTGAATCAGCTCCTTTCATTCAATATGCCCATGCAAGATGCTGTTCAATATTGAAAAAAGCAGAAATTAAGGAAAAGAGCAATTATTCATTCAATCATCCATCTGAGATAAAGCTGATAAAAACAATTGCAAAATTCCCAAATTTTGTTAGAAAGGCTATCAATAATAGAAATCCTGCAATAGTTGCAGAATATGCATATAAGCTTGCTTCAGATTTTAATGCATTTTATAGAGATTGTAAAGTCATAGGAAGCAAAGAGGAACAGGATAGACTTGCTTTGGTGAATGCTTCAAAACAAATATTGGCAAGCAGCTTAAATTTGCTTGGAATCGAAGCTTTAGAAGAGATGTAGCCAGTAACATTAAAAAAGCGGTGGCTATACAAATATATGATAAAAAGCGTGGTGAGAAGAGACTTCAAAAAACTGGATAAAAATGAAGAAATAAGTAAAATTTTTGGTTATATATACGGAGAAAGTCCTCTTCCAATAATAATGGATGGAAAAAATCCATGGGGGATAATAGATGAAAGAAGGTTGTTAAAAAGGAAGCTATCGGGCAATGAAAAAGTTAAGAACTTTGTAGTTGGTGTGCCAAAGCTGGATGCAAGTTATTCAATAGAGAAAGCGAGAGAAAAAATGGTGGAAGGAGGGCAGCCATTTATTATTGTTACATACGGCGGCGGGCTCGCTGGCTATATAACGGCTGTTGATATTTCCATAAAAATTGGAGTTGGAAAAGCTGGGGATATGATGAAAGAAGTTGAACCATTAAATGAGAATGATAGCATGGCAACTGCAATAAATCGTTTGAAGCAGGTTAATGAGGCTGTCCTTCCAGTAACTAAAGAGGATAAATTTGTTGGCGTGATAAGGATAAGAGATGTGTTAAGGCTTGAAACGACGCATGAAAAAATTAGGGATTATCGTTCCGAAAAAACGTCTCCATTGGATGCTCCTGTTAAAGGATTCATGGAGACTGGTGTGAGATGTGTCAGCCCAGAAGCAAGAGAGGAAGTGATTAAAATAGTTGATAAACAAGGATTTGCCATTGTTTGCAAAAATGGAGAATATATGGGCATAATAAATATGATTGATTTGGTAAAGTGATAAAATGTTGATTAGAAAGGGGAAGGTTAAGGAAGTTTATGATATTGGGGACAATAAACTAAAGTTTGTTTTTACAGACAACATATCGGTTTTTGATAAGATAATACCAACAAAGATAGATAAAAAAGGATGTGTTTTATGCGGGATAGCAAGCTATTGGTTTGAGAGGTGCAATGAAAAAGGAATAAAAAATCATTTTGTAGAAAGGAGCGGCAAGAATTCAATGATAGTCAAGAAATTTAGAATAGGTGGTAATAAAAAAGAAGGCAATTATCTTATCCCACTTGAAGTTATAGCCAGATATTATGTTGCTGGTTCTTTTTATGAAAGAAATAGGGACAAATATGAATATGGAGAAAAATTGGATGAGTCAGTGATAGAATTTACAACAAAATTTGAAAAATATGACAGGCTTTTAAACGAAAAAGAAGCAATGGAAATTGGAGGGCTTGAAAAAAATGACGTTGAGAAAATAAAAGAAATTGTTTTGATAGTGGATGAAATGATTGAAAAAAATGCTGAAAAAAATGGACTTATTCATGTTGATGGAAAAAAAGAATTTGCTTTTGATGAAGAAAGAAACGTTATCATTGTCGATACATTTGGAACGCCAGATGAGGATCGCTTTTGGGATAAAAGCATGTATGAAGAAGGAAAATTTATAGAGCTAAGCAAGGAATTTGTGAGGGCATATTACAGGCAATTAGGATATTATGATGAATTAAAAAAGGCAAGAAAAGAAGGCAAAAAAGAGCCACCCATTCCACCATTGCCAGAAGAAATGATTAAAAAAGTCAGCAACCTATATTTAGATATGTATAAAAAAATAACGGGAAAGAGATGCGATTGTTAAAAAGTTAACACAGCAGTTAGCCAGCTAAAAAGAGGTGTTGGCAAAATCAAGTTACACAATGAAAAATAATTTCATGCAATCTTTTCCCATTGATTTTCTTTTATTCCCCATCTTCGGTATGCACCTTTTACATCTTTCATGATCTTAGACACCCTATCTTGTGTTATCGAGGCATATATCTCCGCTATTTTCCTTATCGCCCATTTATCATTTTTATCTCTGTATGCTATTCTAAATCCTCTTTCCCCAAAAATTATTGCTGCTATAGGATGATCTGTCTCTTTTGAAACATAAATATAGCTTTCTGTTCCTTCTTTTTCATTCTTTTTAAACTTTATTCTATAGTTTTCAATCAATTTTTCAATTTTCTTTCTAAATTCTTTTGCTATCTCTCTTACCTCATCACTCGCAAAAGCCAAGCATCTATCCACGCTTGGTATTACACCCAGCAATCTTACCAATGTATCGCTAATATTTTCATCTGGTTTTTGCTGGCTTTTTATATATTCCAATAGCCATGGCGGAACTTTTATGTTTTTTAATTCCTCTTTTTCCCAGCTTTCAGCTTTTTCCTCCTCAATTTCTTTATCTTTGTTATCTTCTATTATTATCACCTATCCAAAAAGATAATAAATATCTTTATTTAAATCTTTCTATCTCATAATTTTAACATCCAAATTTGTGTATCACATACTTTTATATATAAGATTCATTTAATAATATAATGAACATTTGGCAATTCCTCATCTTCCTCTATAATCGCTTATACGAATCATTGCTAATATTCCGACCCGTTTTTGGCTGCTTTTTTGATTTGTTTGTTCTTACTGTATATTTTTTTCTCGTTCTTGTTATATTACGATACTTTCATAAGATTATCCTTATAGTTATAAAATAGTAACAACTTTTTTTAAATTTTGTATTACAAATCTATATATAGTCTTTCTCATTCATTATAGTATGAAAGAGCTTGTGCCATGGTTGCATTATCAAAAAATGAAAGAGCAGGCTTTGAAGAATGGAAAAAGCGAGGAAGAATGGATAGAAGAACAGGAAGAATGGATAAAAAATTTTTGGAACAATCTTTCTGAAATTGAGAGAAGAAAAATTGCATTTTTTCTTGTTCGTCTGCGGGAAATTCTGGATTATAAAAGCAAAAAACATATTGATTATGATGGCATTGATTTGAGCAACATACACAATCAATTTATCATAAGTAATCTTTTATGGGTAATGGATAGGATTACAAAAGATATTAAACCAACGCAATGGGAAAAAAATAAAATGCTCGCGTTTAGAAAACAAAATTATACCATACGCCAGATTGCGAGCATATTTAATAGGAGTAAGAGAATTGTTCATAAAATTATTAAAAGTGATAAACCATAATTTCCGCTTGCATTAAATGCTTGATCAATCATTGTATAATTTTGTAATTTAGTGCCATTTATAACAAAATAGAAACCATTTGGGGCTATTACCGTTAGAGGTATGAACCTGCACAATTCCATTATTCTTTTTAAATCCCTGAGCTTCAAAATATATAAAAACTTCTCTCCATTTGTATATTCATTTGAGTGCTATTGATAATTTCTCCATCCGTTTATTGAGGAGCAATAATGGAAATTTTGTATTTTAATGATTATGCAGCTACTCTTTCATATCCATTATCTATTTTCGTTTCTTCAAAAATAATTCCTCATTTGAGATAGAATATGCGGGGGGTGGGATTTCCGTTGCAAATTTCGAACCCACGGAGGCCTGCGCCACAGGGTCCTAAGCCCTGCGCCGTTGCCGCTTGGCTACCCCCGCCTTTATTTACATGAAAGCAATTTTTTTACCAATAAATAAAAATTCAGATTTTTTATGGTTACTGACTTATTTAAACTATATATCCTTATCGCGGGATTTCCTGCATTCCACTCATTTTCTTTTAGTGTTTGCATGATATGGGTGTTGCTTATTTTATAATCTTCATAGTTTTGATGAACCGATATTAATATGCTTTCAAATTCTCTTGTTGCCATAAATATTGTATCATCATTCATTAATTTTTTTCCTTCATCTTTTTTAAAATCTGGTGGGCTGTGGGGATTAAATTTTATATGATAAAAGGAGAGTAATTCAAAACCAATTTTTGTTAAGGCCGGTACATTTATTATTTTAACAAATTGTTCATTGAAAAATTTCCTCTTCAATCTTCCTACAGTATGTCTCGTTAAGCCAAGTTTTTTTGAAATTTCTTTTGAAGTTGCTTCAGGGTTTTCTATAATGCTGCATAATAGATATTTTTCATTCTTAGACAGGCTTACATCTTTTTTGTCAAAAAAATTATTTTGCTCTATTTCATCCTTTTCCCCAAAAATCTTTCTCAATGGAAAAGAAAAATTAAAAAATCTGTATATTTTGCTTATCTTAAATGGAAATATTACAATATCAGGATATTCTTTCTCCAGTAATCCAAGACTGCCAAAAGTTTTGGTTCTTATATCATTTATTCTTCCTATATCTGTATAATTTTTGGAAAAACTTATGGAGAAACCTTTATCTTCTTCTCCCATAGAGAAAATTATTTCTTCAAACGATTCAATTTTCTTCTCTGTTATTTCTATCCTTTTTGATAGAGGTATCACAGGATTAAAATTTGCATGGGTAACTGCCAAAATTTCCATTCCAAAATTCTGTAACATGGGTACTGCAACTATTTTATAATACCCTTCTTTTTTTAGTCTTTTTCTTATTGCTGTAACTGTTGATTGCTTCAATCCTATCTTCAAAGAAAGCTCACGGTCATTTGCTTCTGGATACTTTGTTATCCCATAAAGTACCTTTTTTTCATAATTTGTCAAATTCACACATGTAAATGGAAATTCAAATTAAAATTTTTTGTTAAAGGATGCTGTG
>JAGGSX010000119.1 GCA_021158865.1 Thermoplasmata archaeon | reverse complement strand
GCTCCTGACTTTGTTATTGAACAAGGCAATGGATTCTTTGTAGGAGTGAGTGAGCAAAGTATATGGCGTGGATAAAACATCTGGCGAGCGAAAGATTTAATAATGGGTAAAACATTACATTTTTGGAGGCAAAACATGAAAGGAAAAAAAGCGAACAAAAAAGTTGTAGGTTTGGGAATTATAGCCGTAGCTATAACGCTATCTATAGCGGGATTACCGATGATAAGTAGTGGAAGTGAGCCGACAGGAATGTACTTTATCTATGGACATATATACTATAACAACACGGCGTGTCCAGCAGGAAATGTTTTGGTAAATATTACAAATACAGACAGAGGCGAAACTTACTTTACAACAACCGATGGAACAGGTTGGTATAGTTTTAACTGTGGTGCAGGCCCATCCGGCGGTCCGGGATGGAATACTGGTGAGAATCTCACCATAACCACATACGGAAATGCCAGCCAATGCTGGGCAAACTGGACAGGAAATACAACTGGAGTTGTTCCAGATTTTCATGGGGCATATTACGATATAACAATGGAAACATGGTTGGAGCCGTATGATGTTGGAACTGTTGCGATAAACTATCCATCAGATGGAGCATCTTTATGCCCAACACCAATCAGCTATATAATAAATGCAACTGTAGAAAATTATGGAGCTACTTATACACATACATTTCCAGTAGAATTATATATATATGATTCTGGGAGCAATGTAGTATTTCACGACACTAAAATCGTTACATTGGGGCCCGGAAACACAACATACGTTGAGTTTTCGCCATGGGCGCCAGATGATGCAACCATGGATTATAATATAACCGTAACAACAAATATGACATGTCCAAACCATGATTATATGCCATGGGATGATGCAAAGAGCATAAATGTGCATGTTGACCAGCGTGTTATAAATATGCAAGTCAGCAAAACTGTATGGAATGAGACACACTGGGATGAAAGAGTAGATACTGTGGCTGGTGCAACAGTAACATTCAATATATCAATTTTTAATAATGGGGTTTGCAGTGAATTAACAAATATAAGTGTTACAGATACTTTATCAAATGCCTTAGAGTATGTACCAGGGACAACTTACATTAATGGTGCAGCTGGGCCAGACCCAATAATAGTTGGTAATACATTAACATGGAATGCATCAATGATTGGTTATGACTGGCCAAATAAATTGTCGCCAGGTGATGCAATTTATATTGTATTCAATGCAAATGTAACAGGATGGGGAATTGGTATAAATAATGTAAGTGTTGACGCTCTGGCTCTGCCAACTAATGAGCCAATAACTGGAGAGGATGCTCCTGGAGCATGGGTTATAACAGATAATACTCCGCCAGTAACAACAATTTCTTATGGAAATCCAAATTGTGTTAAAGATTCCACCATTTATGTAACATCTGCCACGCCAATAACATTGCATGCAACGGATGATATAACTGGTGTTGCATACACTAAATACTGGATTGATTCGGGAGCAGAAGTTACAGTTTATGATAATGGTGTGGGAGATGATAATCCAAATGATGGAGAAATAACAACAACATTTTATATAACTGGCTCAGATGGTTTGCATACTGTCCACTTCTACTCAGTAGATACGGTTCCAAATGTTGAAGCGACAAATAGTCAGGAATTTTATTTAGATACCACAGCACCAGATATAAGTGTGGCAACAACCGGACCGAGATATGGGCAGTATGTAAAATCAAATACCACATTTGCATTATCGGCGAGTGATAGCGGTTCAGGAAGAAGCCCTGATGTAATATTATCTGAAGATTTTGAATCAGGCGTTCCACCGGCAGGATGGGAGCAGCATATATATAGTGGAGCTGGAGTATGGGAGCCACGCACAGTAGATGGAACATGGAAAGACCCAGATGGTGCAAGCGGGCAATATGCAATCGCTGATAGCGATACGCATTCAAGTGATTTATTTAATGTTGGATTGAGAACACCATCCATGGATTTGACAGGATACACAAATGTAACATTAACGTGTGGAATTGCTTATGAAAACTTCGCAGGTTGGGACTATGCAGAAATAAGAGTGTTATCAAATGGAGGAAGTAATGTTGAAGAAGTTTTAGCACACTGGGATTATGATGTTCATCAAATATTATTTACAGCAACGCTTGATGTTGCAAATTATAGCCATCCAGAAGATGTGCAAATTGAATTCTTATATAATACACAGGGGTATACATACTTGTGGTTCTTCTCAGTTGATAACGTAGAAGTTACAGGCGTTGGTGGCGGTGCTGGCGGAATACCAGTTAATTATCGCATCTGGTATAATGGAACATGGTCATTATGGTATAACTATACAGCTACTGGTCCATTCAATCTGACTGGAGAATGCAAGCATATCATACAGGCTACAGCTCAGGATTGCTTAGGAAATGTTGCTGTTGAAAACTTCACATTTATGGTCGATGACACGCCACCAGTCGTAGAAAAAATAATAACAGGACCTGGAATGTATAATTATACATGGATTACAAGTGAAACATTATTTACCTTAAATTCAACAGACCCAGAAGGAGGAAGAGGCGAAGGCGCAACAACAGATGTAATATTATCCGAAGATTTTGAGGGAGCGTTCCCGCCATCTGGTTGGAGCGTTGTTGGTGATTCTCTCTGGGACAGAAATGATAATTGGGGCAGAACGAATTATGCAGGCGGAAACGGCTATTGTGCTGATGCAGATAGCGATGCCTATGGAAGTGGTGGAGATACTGAACTATGGACGCCTTCATTTAGCTTGGCGGGATATTCATCGGCAGAATTAACATTCATTGCATCATATTACGATGCCTCGTGGGCTGATGATTATGCAGATGTTGATATCAGCACAAATGGCGGAACAACCTGGACCAACCTGCTTCACTGGGCTGAAGACCATGATGATCACGGACCTGGTGAAGAAGTTACAATTGATTTAACACCTTATGTCGGAAACAGTAATGTCATAGTAAGATGGCATTATTACGCACCGGGATGGGACTGGTATTATGAAATTGATAATGTTACAATAACAGGCGTTGGTGGCGGTGCTTTACCATGCGCCTCTGGGGTGAATCATACATATTATCGTATATGGTATAATGGAACATGGAGTGACTGGATTGAATATACTGCACCATTCCATTTATATAATAATTGCACTCACAAGATAGAATTCTATGCAGTTGATAACTTGGGAAATGAAGGAAGGCATATAGTGCAAACACATAATCTTGATGAAACATTGCCACATACGTGGTTAACCATAGATAAAGATGTCTGGGAAACCAATTGGGGCTCTTATATAACTCCTGTCACAGAATTTACAATATATGCTTCTACTGAGCATGGATACAATGGAACATCTGGACCTTATGCAATCTATTTCAAGATAACGGGTCCAGAAGGAAGCAAATTCTACTGGCAGGGTGACTATTACAACTGCAATGGAACATGGCATCAGGGATATAATAATACACCAATTGCGTTCCAGATAAGGGATGAAAATGGATATGCACCAAATGGTGTGTATAAAGTTACATCTTATGCAAAGAACTTGTTGATTGATGAAAGCGGTCCGCAATCTGTAGAAACATTTAAGATAGATACTGTTGCGCCAGAATCAACGTTATTATTTGATGGAACCTACTATGCACCTGCAGATAAGTCCGACACTGTTTATATACTACCTGATACACCAATGAGATGGGATGCAAATGATAACTCGGCGGGCGTAAAGCTTATTAAATACAGAATTGATAATGGAGGATGGAGAATATACGATGGAGAAATGATATCGAATGGTAAAGAGATAACCATAGATGAGCCAGGCGAGCATACACTATCCTATTATGCAGAAGATTTTATTGGAAATATGCAGAAGATGGTAACAAAAACGATAGTAGTTGACACTACATCACCAGACAGCATGGTTAGTTTTGATGGAGCTCTGCTACAGAAGGGAAGCAAGAACATAATAACGGGTGAAACAAAAGTTTCATTTGCAGCCAATGATGAATCTGGCATTAAAGCTATTTACTATACAGTGGATGATGGTTCAAAAGCTGAATATATAGGGCCATTTACTCTACCATCTGGAGAGCATACAATAACATATTATGCAGTTGATAACTTAGGAAATGAAGAAACAGCAAAGCATGTAACCCTATTAGTTGACAATAAGGCACCATCTATAAATATAGAGAAACCAAAAACTCATTACCTCTACATAGCGGGCAGAGCAGTATTGCCTGTTCCAATGTCAACAATTGATACAATTGTGATAGGTTCTATGGACATAAAAGCAAGCAGTAGTGATGAAAGCCAAGTAGTTGCTATGGAGCTGTATGTCGATGGGAATAGATTAGCAGAGATTAATGGGGATCAATTGGCATGGCAGTGGGATTCGTCATCCTTCTCTGTGCATACGATAGAGATCAGAGCTCAAGACTACTTTGGACATACAAATAGTGCTGAGATAAGGGCACTGATAATTAATCTATAAACCCCCCTTTTTCCTTTTTATTATGAAAATTTTTGTATTTTTAGTGTTTCTTTTAATTGTTTTAGAAAATTTTTATACGCCAGAAAAAATTTTTAATAAAACGGGCGATACCATAGACCAGCAGCAGACAGATTGTAATTTTGGGGAAAAAATCTATGGAAACAAATTTTTTGCTCAATCCTTTATACCGCAGGAAGATAAAATAACAAGAATAAAATTAAAAATTGGGAGGGAAAGTAAAAAAACATTTTCTTTCTTTTTTGGATCCAATAAGCCAGATAATTTACAGGTATCTATTCGAGATTCTCTTAGTGGTAAGGACCTATCTTCTTGCTCAATTTCTTTTGACAGAGTCCAGAGTAAAAGCTGGATTGAGTTTGATTTTGATGATATTATAGTAAATAGCATGAATAAGACTTTTTATATTGTATGTCATACAAATGGTGGGGACCAAGATAACTGCTATATATGGTTTTATAGCAACAAAAACTTATACAACAACGGTTCATATTATTTTTCTGAGGATGGTATTTCATGGGAGGAGAATGTAAGTGAGGATTTCTGTTTCCAAACTTTTGGAAGCGATAAAGAGGGAGATGGAACAAGAAATTACTGGGCTATAGTCGTTGGAGTAGAGAAATATCCTTCGCTTCCCTCTGCCACATATGCACTTAATGACGCAAATGACATAAAAAATTCTTTGATATTCAATGGATGGGAAAATAGCCATATAAAATTGCTGATAAATGATGAAGCAACTAAAAAAAATATCAGCAAGGCATTTAGATGGATGGATGTGATGGAGGATAGTGATGATATTCTGTTATTCGTATTTAGTGGAAGAGGGGGCTTTGACAAAATTATAACTTATGATGATTACAATATTACTCCAGAGGATATGAATAAATGGTTTGATAGAATGGGTTCGAAGAATGCTGTGGTTATTATAGAAAGCTGGTATAGCGGCAGTTTTATTGGAAGTCTTTCAAAACTTGGTAGAATTATTATGGCATCGTGCGATAAATATGAAAAATCTTGGAGATACAGCATGCTCGAAAACAGTGCTTTTATATATTATATAGCAAAAGCATTGAATGGAGACGCAGATAAACCAAGAAATGGAGGGAATGGAGATGGTGTTGTCACTGCTGAGGAGGCATTTCATTATGCCTCATATCTAACATCTGTATATGAGAAACCCCAGCATCCCCAAATTTATGATGGATACGATGGAGAATTGCCTCTAACGTTTGTGGGATAAATTTTTATAACCAAAAATATTATTCTTCCCATGAAAAAAGAAATAACCTGTTTGATTTCATTATTTATTATTCTGTCTTCTATTATAGTGGTGTCAACAACAGGCGATTCTACAGATATCTCAACTTGGTATCTCGGAGATGAATGGACTTATAATTCAACGATATTTCTGGATTCTGAGAATGGTTCTTTCAATGGCACAATAACTGATTTGAAAATGAATGTCATTGATGTGTCTAATATTGAAGTGAGTAACCAAACTTTTGATGTATATGTATTGAATATAAGTGGGAATATAACAGGGATGGTAACATATTCAGATATAATAAATGGGGAGTTAAATGGGGTTATAGATGGTGTTATGTTTGTTAGAAGAGCAGATTTATCAACTGTTATGGTAAATATAACTTCTGTCGGCACGATACATCAGATTTTTTACTTTGGATATGAAGCAAATGCAACAATAATATATACCCCACCCATAGAGTATTTTGATTTTCCAATAAATGTTGGAGAGAATTGGAGTATTTATTCTAACATGACAGCGTCAGGCTCTTTTGAAGTGGCAGGTTTGCTCACTAAATCCTTTAATGAAAGTAGCGTGATTAGAATGTATGCAGGCTGTTCCGAGGAAGAAACTATTTCCACTCCAGCCGGAGCATTTGATACTTTTCATATTGTTTCAGAAGAAAATGGCTCATACGAATCTTGGTATTCTCCGGTAGTGGGCAATGCTGTTAAGTCCATAACAAACACTGTTGGTAATATTACTTTGCATACAACCACAATTTTGATTTCATATAATTTGTTTTCGCAGCCAATTAATTTAACTGAAGAAATTCAACCATCCGTAGCAATTATTGGACAGTCAATTAATGTATCTGGCCGTGCAACCATGGATGGTGACCCAATACCTCATGGAAATGTTTCAATAAAAATACCATCAACTAATGATATATGGTATACTACTACAGATAATAGTGGATATTACTCTATTAGCTTTCCATCTCCAGCGATTACAGATTCAACTCCTACAGTATATGACTTGGGCTCAGATGGAGTGATAGCCAGTATATCATATAATCTTTCTCAGGGATATATAATAAAAACGCTAACTGTTATTAAAACTATTTGGGAAAAGGAATTACTTTCTGGATGGAATTTTGTTACAATAGCTTGCGAGAACAATTATACAGCATCTTCTTTATATAATAACATATCAGGATGCAATCTCATATTGAAATGGAATAATAGCAGAAACGATTTTGATGTTTATGTTCCTGGCTCACCAAACAACTTTGCAATTGAAAATGGAACAGGATACTTCATTTCTGTAAACAATAATACAAATTTAAGCGTAACTGGAATGCCCATCCAAAGCGTTAACATAACCTTGCTGATGGGATGGAATAGCCTTGGGTGGTTTAAAGAAGAGCAAACAAATGCAAGCGATATATACAATAGCATAGCAGGATGCAACATTGTGCTGAGATGGAATAACAGCAGGGACGATTTTGATGTTTATGTTCCTGG
>JAGGSX010000108.1 GCA_021158865.1 Thermoplasmata archaeon | reverse complement strand
GTTTTTTGGTGTGTTTGATAAATTTTATAAGTTCATATTTTTCCTAACTGGAGATGAAATACAGAAGAAATATATAACCAAATGTAATCAAAATATGAAGGAGAATTGTTTTTTGATTTCTGTAGATATAAATTTTAATATTAAAATAGCGCTGAGGGAGGGATTTGAACCCTCGAGGTGCAATGCACCACAGGCTCTCCAGGCCTGCGCCTTTCCGGGCTGGGCTACCTCAGCATTTATTTCCACATTTTTGGATAAGTTCCTGGCTTCATTATGACTCGATTTATATCAACTGCTATACCTTTATCTTTTTCTATTATTTCTCGCGTATCCATCAATGCATTACCAATTGCCACTGCCTCACCCTTTAAAGTTTTTATTGCAACCATACTCCCTTTTTTTATTCCAGTGCTCAATTTTGCTATACCTGGCAATGCAACATTTGCCCCATGACATATAGCGTCGACTGCTGAATCTTTTATTACTATTGTAGGTATATCATTCAGCATTTCTTCAACTGGATGTATAACCTTCCTTAAAAATTTTTCTTCTCCTTCTTTCCAGAATATATAGGCATCGAGTAAATCCTGCAATATGACTGCATCATCTTCTTTAAATATTCCGCTTTTTGTTCTCCTTAATTCCTGCATATGAGCTTTGCATCCCATCTTATTGCCAATATCCCTGCATAAAACTCTTATATAAGTTCCTCCTTCACATCCAACCTTAAAAAGGATGTCATGTCCGTCAATTTCTATAATATTAAGATAATATATTGTTCTCTGCCTTTTGACTCTTTTAACTGCTGCCTCTTTTGGAGGCGTCTGCCATATCTTTCCAATAAACTTTTTTGTTGTTTCTCTTAATTTTTTTTCATCAACATCACAATGGAGCCGCAGAACGCCGACATATTCTTTTGTAGCAGTATGCATAATCCCTATAACTTTTGCAGCATTTTGAAGAGCAATTGGTAAAACACCTGTAACATTTGGATCCAAAGTTCCTCCATGCCCTGCTTTCCTGATATGCAGTATTTCTTTCACCCAAGCTGCAACTTGGTGGGATGTTGGACCGGATGGTTTATCTATTATAACAAAACCATTTTCTATGAGTTCTTCTATCGTCCTTTTTTTTGGATTTTTTCCAAAATCTGGATTTGTTTCTGCATCTTCTTTCACAATCATTTTTTTATTCATGATATCTTCTATAAATCATTGCTATTAAAATGCCAAGCAGAAGTAAATAAATTGGTATGGGTGATTCATTTGAGTTATTTTCTTCCTTGGATATTCTATATACATAATAAAGCGAATAGGGTTTTTCTCCGCCTTCCCATTTTTCAAATACAACATAAGGAGTTGCATTTGCAAAAGCAATTAAAGGATACTGGGGTGATTTTATATCAACAATCTTATATTTTTTTATCTTTCCTTCTTCACTTATATTTGCATAGTATATTCCCTTCATGCCACACCATACGACATGAGAATCTCCATTTTTGTCCACCAATATATCCGGTTTCATATCTTTTTCAATAGAAATTTTCTTCTGTTGCACTATGGATGCATTTTTATCTATAATGGTATAAAGTATGTTTGCCACTCCTTTTCCCCCTCTACATTCACCATCTTGCCATACGATATGCAAGTTATTTTTTTTATCTATATCAAAAGAAGGCCAGTAGGCATCTTCTTTCAATATTTTTTCTATTAGAAGCTTTCTATCATGCAGTTTAGCATACCACATTCTTTTATGATACAATTGCTCATACCACAATATGTGGACAAAATCATCTGAATCGACTTCTATTCTACTCCTTTTACAAGTATAATTTGATTGATATATTTTTTCTTCAGAAAAATTATTCTCGATTAAAAGACCATAGTATACTTCATAACTCTCATTTCTTCTTTCAATCCATGCAAAATGAATATTGTGCTTTCTGTCAATTGCAATGTCTGGATCCATTGGGGAATTTGCATTCACCATAATATGTCGCAAAATATCTCCTTTTTCATCTATTTTTAAATAGTGTATGCTATCTGAAGAAAAAACAATGTTAAAATATTTTCCATCAAATTTAACTGATAAAGTTCCAATGCTTACATTATGCATTGCTTTAGAGGAGAGTATTTCATCTTTTTTTACGATACAATATGATAATGATGATCCATTTTCGCTTTTCCAGAAGATATATATGTCTTTTCCATCTGATGAGATAACAGGATTTGGAAGAAATTTCTCTGAAGAAATCTTTTGCGGAGAACTCCATAAAGCATTTGAGAACGGAGCCATCATAATTATTACCAGAATAAATGCCATTATTTTCATTTTGGATACCACACACAATCTTTTTTATTCATTGGGCAGACATGCTTTGTTAAGCAAGGAGGCCCAGCATTTTCAAATATTGCAGGAGCAACTTTTTTCACTAAATGTAGCATGCGCCATGCGAGTTTTCTTATTTCCCACTGAGCATGCAGGCAGCATCTTAATTCAAAGAAATTTAGTAACGAACGGGCATTCATTGACACCATTATTCTACTGCAAGTTGCATTGGGAAGAACATACCTTGCATCCTCTATCGGAACTTCTTCCTTAATCTTATTATAAAAATCCCATATTTTATTCATCATTCTTTCGTATTCAATCTTTGTTTTTTTACTTTTCGATATGCTCGGAGGGATGACATATTCCATTTTTTGCTCTACATATCTCTGGCTTTGCTGTGAATATGAAGCAATGCGGTGACGAACAAGTTGATGAGTTAATGCTCGAGAAACACCAGATATCGCAAAAGTAAAATAAGCATGCTCTATAACGCTTGTATGCCCCATTTTTATTACATACTTAAGTAATCTTCCCAACTTTTCTTTGTCTTCTTCCATCAATTCTTTTATATCAGAATTTGAATGAGTTAATTTTGCTGCAGCTGCTGCTATGATATCCGCTTCTGGAGTGTATGATATCAACTCAACCTTCATCATTCCCTCTCTATTATAAGCTCCATAATTTTCTCAGGACTATCTATTTTTTTAAGTTCTCTTTTATTTATGACAGGTATTCCTTCAATATTCTTCTTATTAGCATCCATAAATAAAACAGAGTGCTTTTCAACAACTTTTGATAAACTTGCTATAAGCTTTGCCTTTTCCTTTATTCTTCTTTCATTTATTCCAACGAGCATTCTCTCATCCAGCATTTCAGTTATCGCATGAAATGGGCATCTCTTTGTAGGAAATATAAAAGCACCTATCTCTTCAAGTCTTCTAAATATCTCATTCTCAATGCTTTTTATTCTCATTATTTCCTGTTCAATTCTTGTTTCAATTTCTATTGGTTTTATGAAATCCTCCCCAAAATATTCAGCAATTTTCTCAGCAACCTCTATTGTGGCTCTCTCCCCCTCTTCATACATCCTTATAGTTCTCCTCGAAACCCCTGCAACTCTGGCAATCTGCCCCAATGAAATGCCTTTGCTTATTCTAAATTTTTTCAGTTTCTCCCCATCTATATTCACATAGTAGCCACCTGGCGCAGCCCCAACAACCGGCGGCACGCCATGCAGATAATTTTCGAGAGTTTCATAAGTTATTATTGGAATACCATAACGAAAATATACAATGTCTTCTTCAAGCATTGAGGAGCATGTTCTTTTTCCCACAACCAGAGGAATTCCATTCAAATATTTTGCGACAGATATTAATTCAGTAGCAGCATCATGGCTAATGGAATCAATGTTATTCAAAACTTTTATTATGAAGAGGATGTTATCTCTTCTTGCAACAAAATCGAAGCTGCTTGGCCTAATATTACATATCTCGCTGCAATAAAATCCAGCTTTTGTGAGGAGCAATCTCGTCTGCCAGAGCAGCTCTTTTCTATTCATCAAACTCATATACTACTTCATCATATAAAAATTTAATGTGGGTTGGTTTAGATGATACTGATTCATTGGCAAAGGGGTGTACAACTTATGTTGCAACAGAAATTATAAAAGAGACAATAAAAAAATATGATATTATCGGTTATCCTCGCCTTGTAAGGCTGAATCCAAACATTCCATGGAAGACAAGAGGAAATGGAGCGATTGCAATTCATTTTGGCAAGGGCTATGGAAAAAAAAGAGAAATTGGATATATCGGAAAAAAAATATTTTCCTACGAAAAAGGGAGAGACATTTTTGACAAAAGCTTCTTTAAAGTGGTGAAAAAAATAATTGAAAAAAATGCATACATGAATGACAAAAAAACAAACCCAGCATTTGTGATATGCAAAAATAAGCCAACCTATAAAATATATAAAAAAGCTGTAAGGAGCATTGTATCAATTGATGAAGCATTAAATGAATTAAAAAAGTGCATTTATAAAACTTATAAAAATGGAAGAGGTATTATAGGAAGCGTTGCAGCAATTTCATGGAAACCTTATGATAGGACTTATGAATTGATTTCCTATGGAAATGAAAAATACATTGATGAAGAAAGTGTTATAAAAATGGATAAGGAATGCAAAACAACATTCGATAATTATGATTATGAAAACAAACATATTCAGATAACGCCTCGCTCTCTTCCTGTTATATATGGGATAAGAGGAGAAGATGCGGATGAGCTAAAAAAAGCCATGAAAATTGTAAAATCCTCACCAGTAAAAAGATGGATGATTTTTGAAACAAATCAAGCAACAGACGAGCACTTGCAGAAAAAGAAAATTGAAGATATAAAACCCTACGAATCTGTAATTGTGAAAGGGGTAGTGAATAAAAAGCCTAATGCAATAAGAGGTGGACATATTATATTTTCCATATATGATGGAAGCATCATAGACTGCGCCGCCTATGAGCCGACCAAGGGCTTTAGAAAAATTATTAAAGAGCTTGAAAAAGGTGATGTTGTTGTGGTTTATGGAGGTGTGAGGACAGAACCACTTACAATAAATATTGAGAAAATTAAGGTAATGAAGCTTGTAAAAGTTTATAAAAAAGTCGAAAACCCGATTTGCCCAAAATGTGGAAAGCACATGAAGTCAATGGGGAAAGGAAAGGGCTATCGGTGCCCAGAATGCGGAATAAAGGCAGATGAAAAAAAAGCAAGATATGAAGTCATAAAAAGAAAAATCAAACCCGGCTATTATGAAGTTCCATGTGTAGCAAGAAGACATTTATCAAAGCCATTGAAAAGAATGAAAGGCTACATCGAAATTATTTAAAATGCTTTTGTATTTCTCAGTATGCAAGATAAATATGAAGAATGGGTTAAGAATTTTAAATGGGATGTACCAGAAAATTATTCAATAGCAAATGTAGTAGATGAACATGCAAAAGACAGAAGCAAGATAGCACTATACTTTGAAGACTCTCAAGGAAAAAAAGAAAAAATGGCTTATTGGGAGTTGCGTGATGAATCCAACAGATTTGGAAACTGGATGCGTAGTTTAGGAATGAAAAAGGGAGATAGAATAATGGTTATTTTACCTCGCTTACCAGAGGTTTATGTGAGTCAGATAGGTTCTTTCAAAATAGGAGCAATAGTTGTTCCATGCCCTGATATGTTAAGGGCTAGAGATATAGAATATCGCGCCAAAAATTGCAATGCAAAAACGATAATTGCATCCATTGATTCAACCCCATTTGTTGATGAGGTTAGAGATAAAATACCTGTTGAAAACTATATTGTTGTTGGCGGCGAGAAAGATGGATGGCTTAGCTATGATAAAGAATTGCACCATCATTCCCGCAACTTGGAAAAAGAAAAAATAAAGGCTATGGATATAATGACAATAAATTACACATCAGGCACAACTGGAGAGCCAAAAGGAGTTATGCACAATCATGCATGGATTTATTGTATGTCAAAAACCAATGCAATATACTGGTGGAATGCTCAGCCAAATGAATTGCTATGGACAACTTCATCACCAGGATGGGCAAAATGGTTCTGGAGTCCTATTGGCGTTGCTCTTGGGGTAGGTGCTTCCCACTTGATTTACAATGGTCGTTTTAATCCCGCAAAATTTTTGAGTATGATGGAAAAGTATCGCGTAAACAGGCTTTGTGCAACGCCAACAGAATATCGGATGTGGGCTCAGGAAGATTTAGAGAGCTATGATTTAAGTGATATGAAGAAATTTTTGAGTGCTGGCGAGGCATTAAATAGAGAAGTTATTGATAAATTTAAGAAAGCATACGGATTGGAAATATATGAAGGATACGGACAAACAGAAACAACTGGCTTGGCATGCAATTACGATGGAATAAAGATTAAGCCGGGCAGTATGGGAAAACCTA
This sequence comes from Thermoplasmata archaeon, assembly GCA_021158865.1. Taxonomy (GTDB): domain Archaea; phylum Thermoplasmatota; class E2; order UBA202; family JdFR-43; genus JAGGXW01. Next base: position 1,126 of record JAGGSX010000108.1, on the reverse strand, counting down.
TGCCTGGAAGCAATTTAAAAATAGTTGATGAAGATGGAAATGAATTGCCAAGAAATAAAGTAGGGCAGATTGCCATACCAATAACTCACCCCGGGCTTATGGTTGGATACTGGAATGGGAAAAAACTTGAAGAAATTGCTTTAAATGGGATGTATTTAACAGGCGACTTGGCAAGAATGGATGAAGATGGCTATTTATGGTTTGAGGGAAGAGCAGATGATGTAATAAAAGCATCTGGTTATAGAATTGGTCCATTTGAAGTTGAAGATGCATTGGTAAAGCATCCTGCTGTTGTTGAAGCGGCTGTTGTAGCATCGCCAGATAAAATAAGGGGAAACATAGTTAAAGCATTTGTTGTTCTTGCAAAAGGATATGAGCCAAGTAATGAATTAATAAAAGAACTGCAGGGATTTGTCAAGCAGGAGACAGCGCCATATAAATATCCTCGCGAGATAGAATTTGTAGATAGCCTGCCAAAAACAATTAGTGGAAAAATAAGGAGAGTTGAATTGAGGCAAATGGAAAGGAAAAGAAAACTTGAGATGTGGGAAAAAGAAGATAGTAAAGTTTAAATTTACGATTTAATAATAAAAGAGAGGCGGGAAGATGAAAAGCTTATCAATATTGTTGGCTATAGGTATGATTTTGAGCAGTGTGGCAACGATAGGTATGGAAAAATCCAATTATACAAGTAAAAATAATAATATTTTTACTGACAGCCAAACAATTTCTATACCTCAAATTGTAAATGCAGGCAAATATATCAACATCTTTGCAGAAAATGCAAATTATATGCATGATGCTGGCAAACCAATGCTACCATATTACACAAAGATATATTATTTCCCATTGGGAACAAAAATAAGCATTAAATGCCAGCCTGTTGGCATAAAAGAAATTGAGATAAGTGGTAAAATAATGCCAGCGCCATCGCCGCAACCGTATGGGTATGCTATTAGGGATATAAAGGAGGATGAAAGTGTGTATGAAAGCAACAATGAATATCCATCTACATGGTATAGTTATAGTTTAGGAGGAGGGCTACATAAAGGACAGCATGTAACAATTTTATCATTGCATCTTTATCCATATCGCTATAATGCTGTTGAAAATAAAATAAAATATG
>JAGGSX010000161.1 GCA_021158865.1 Thermoplasmata archaeon | reverse complement strand
AATTTTAACTTTAAATAATTGATTTATATTTTGTATTATGATTGTGGAAGATATTGATTTGAATTCTGTTAAAAATGTAAGTGATTTGATGGAACAATTTTATAAAGCAGGTGGATTTACAGCAAAGAAAGTTGGAGAAGCAGTCAAAATATATAAAGAAATGATTGATGAAAGCTATTACATTTTTTTGACATTTCCAGCATGCATAGTTGCTACAGGGACGAGAGGAGTGATAAAAGAATTGGTTAAGAGAAAAATGGTAAATGCAATAATAACAACATGTGGAACCCTTGACCATGATTTGGCAAGAACGTTCAAACCATATCACCATGGAACATTTTATGCAGATGATGTTGAATTAAATGAAAAAGGAATAAATAGGCTTGGTAATGTTTTTATTCCAAATGAAAGCTATGGCATAATAATAGAGGAAAAAATGAATGAAATTTTAAAAAATATGGAAGGAAAATTTGGCAGCAGAGAAATAGCATGGAAAATAGGGGAAATTCTCGATAAAAATTCAATTTTATACTGGGCATGGAAAAATAGCATACCTGTTTATGTGCCCGGCGCCACCGACGGAGCCGTCGGCTGGCAGATATGGATGCACTCACAGGAAAAAAATATTGAAATTGATTTGCTGAAAGATGAGAGAGAGCTTTCTGATATATTTTTTAAGGAAGAGAGAATAGGAGGGATAATAATAGGTGGAGGAATATCAAAGCATCATCTGATATGGTGGGCTCAGTTCCATGATGGGCTTGATAGAGCAATTTATATAACAACAGCAAGCGAGTGGGATGGTTCTTTATCAGGAGCAAGACTTCGCGAAGCAATTTCGTGGGGGAAATTGAAAAAAAATGCAGAAAATGTTACCATTGAAGGAGATGCAACTGTTATATTGCCATTGATTGCAAAAGCTGTAATGGATAGTTAGATGATTGTTCGACACATTTTATAAAATATATTGATATTATATAGTATGAAATTGTTGCCCCTGTTAATCGCTTTTATCTTTATAGTTCCATTTGCATCAGCATTTGAAATTGGTGGATTTGAAATAAAAGATGGTGACCTTACTGGAAAATATTTCCCTTCTGGATTGGAAGGATGCGTCATATCATGCTATTCTGATAAACATGTTCTGGATATGATTTATAAAAATAAATCCATGGATATAACTTTTGAATTTTTGGATGACCCAATGATTAAAAAGTTAATAGAGTGGAATACTGCATTAAAAGAAGAGATGCAGAAAGCATTGATGAATAGAACAATAAGCATTTCTGGGCCAAGCATTTCTTTCAACTATGAAGGATGCAGGGTTGAGTTGCATGACAGCCCTACAAGATTTCTAAAAATATGTACAACAAAGATAGTCATTCATAATGGAGGATATGATATAACACCAGTAAAATCAAATGAAATAAAACTTGAGAAAGATAACTTCACTTCTATAATGATGAGCACCGAGCCAATAGAAATACATGGAAAAAATATAACCGCTTATCATGACATAATGCTTGTTGGCTTTTCTTTTATAGATGAAAAACAATCGATAGAGGATGCATTTGTAAATAAAACAATCGGAGGAGAAATATCAATAGCTGGAAAAAATAAAAATGAAACGGATTTCATTTCATATTTTGGAAATGTTGCGATAAATGTAACATTGCCAAAATCAAATAAAATTATTTTGAAAGTTAGCGGAAATGAAGGAGAAGGAGGAAAAGTAATAAAAGTCAATCTTGCAAAAAATGTTTGTCTGTCTGATAAAATAATTGTAAGATATGATGGTAAAATAATAAATGAAGCAAGTGGTATAAAGGATATTTTAAATCCAAATGATGATGGTTCAAATCCAGAATATTATAAACTTGCATCAACAAGAGAAGGTGTTTTTCTTTTAATAAGTATTCCCCACTTTAGCCAGCACGAAATAAATATTGAATTTATTGTTAGTAACCCGATATTTCAAGCCATAGCATTACTTTCTGGCATTGCTATTGTTGGATTGGCAGCATTGTATCTATTTAAAAAATAATTATTTTTTTCCAAAAGAAGCCCATGCATCTATGAATTTATCAACCGCCTTATCTAAAAATGTGCTTTTATACATCATGAGTAATTTTGCAACTCTATCCTCATTTTTCACAACATAAGCTTTTTCCTTTCCGAGAGATATTTCTTCAACAACACCCGCTTCAATTAATTTTTTCATGTGAAATGATACTGTCGATGGCGCCTTTTTTACATGCTTGCATATCTCTTTATGTATTGTCCTCGGATTCAAAAGGATAAACATAACAATTTTGCGTGGCACTTCCTGTCTTAACATGGAAAAAATTTTTTTATCCCCTTTCGCCATTTCCTTGGAAATAAAATATCTCTTATATTTTCCATCCATTCTGGAAACAACAACATTCTTTTTTTCCATATAATGCAGATGGTAATCAATTGTGCTCAATGACATGTCCAGCTTTCTGGCAATTTCCCTTTTATGAAGACCTGGCGAGCTATCAATCAAATTGTAAATTTTTCTTCTTGTTTCCAGAGCAAGATAGTCTTCCTTCATTTTTTAGCAGCCGCCACATACAAAAGTGCAATTATTATTAAATCGAATAGCATCATGTCAATACCGCTTTTTATGAATAAAAAAACAATCGTTTTTATAAAGAAAAATAGAAATGCAAGACTTATGAATAAAAGCTTTACCTCATTGATTCTCTTGAACGAAATTAACGAAATTACAAATAAAATCAATGAGATGCCCGCTACCACAACCGATAAAAATAGCAATATTTCCTGAATATTAAACACCTCCTTTTTCATATATAAGGCTAATATAAAAAATTTAGTATGGCAAATTTGCTTCTGCATAAGATGAGATAAATTCACTTCATGCTTTTTTTAATTCGAAGTATAAAACTTTACATTTTTAATAAAGCAATTTATTAGAAAAATCTTTATTTAAGATATAATATAATCATAAATGCCAATAGCAGAAGAACTTGCAAAAAAGCAGAAGGAGATATCCATAGCAGAATTTTTTGAAAGGAATAGGCAGATATTGGGCTTTGATAATCTAACAAGAGCTTTAATTACAAGTGTTAAAGAAGCTGTTGATAATTCTTTGGATGCATGTGAAGAAGCAGGGATACTGCCAGATATAATTATAAAAATTGAAGAAGCTGGAGAAAATGAATATAGAATAGAGATTGAAGATAATGGACCTGGAATAGTAAAAAAGCAGATTCCAAATGTATTTGGAAGGTTATTATATGGCTCGCGTTTCCATAGCTTGAAACAGTCAAGAGGGCAACAAGGTATTGGAATATCTGCTGTTGTTTTATATTCCCAGCTTACAACTGGAAAACCAATCAATGTCATATCAAAAATAGGAGAAAATTTACCCGCCCATAGCTATGAATTGCTTATAGATACAAAAAGAAATCGTCCTCATATTGTAAAAGAAGAACTTATGCATTGGGATAAAAAATCTGGAACAAAGATTGGATTTTATATAAAAGGAAAATATGTTAAGAATAGGAAGCAATCTGTATATGGATATTTAAAAAATACTGCAATTGTAAATCCTCATGCAAAAATAATTTTTATTGAGCCTGATGGAACAAAAAATGTTTTTGATAGGGTTGCCTATGAATTACCAGAACAACCAAAGGAAATAAAGCCTCATCCTTATGGGGTGGAAATAGGAACACTGATAAAAATGCTAAAAGAAACAAATGCAAAAAAAATGGTCGCCTTTCTTTCAAAAGAATTTTCTTCAATCAGTCCTCAAAAGGCAAAAGAAGTTTTATCCCTTGCAAATGTAGATACAAATATATCACCAAAAGAAATTGGAATTGAAAAAGCAAAAAGAATTATAGAATCTTTTAAAAAAATTAAATTTATATCTCCTCCTACAGATTGCCTCTCGCCAATAGGAGAAAATTTGATTAAAAGAGGATTAAGAAAAGAAACAAGCCAGCTTTCTCCAGAATTTATATCAACAAATAAAAGAATGCCATGCATTTTTCGTGGAATACCATTTATGGTTGAAACAGGAATAGTGTATGGTGGAAATTTGCCAAGGGATGAAAGGATAGAGATATTAAGATTTGCAAATAAAGTTCCATTGCTTTATCAAGAAGGAGCATGTGTTATAACTGAAGCGATAAAAAATATGGACTGGCGCCGCTATGGGCTGGAGCAAAAGGGAGGAAAAGGCATACCTTATGGCCCAGCTATAATATTGGTTCATGTTGCATCTGTTAATGTTCCATTCACATCTGAATCAAAAGAAGCCATAGCACATGTTGAGGAAATTGAGAGGGAAGTAAAACTGTCGTTGCAACAATGCGCAAGGAAAATGAAGGCTCATTTATCAAAGAAGAAAAAGAGAGCTAAAGCGGAGAATAAATTTTTGCTGATATCAAAGATTTTACCGGAGATAGCCAAAAAAGTTGCTGCCACTCTTGGCAAGCCCATCCCTCCTATAGATGATGTCATAACGCAAATAATGAATATTGTATGGATTGATGATTCTGTTAATAGCAATGGAAATTTAACCGAAAGCAGAATAAATGTAACAAATTATAGAAAAGCCATCCATACTTTTGATTTATATGTGGAAATTCCATCTAAAAAATATTTAGTAAAAGCAATTCCAGAACCAGAGAAAATTGGAGAAAATTATATGAAGTGGAAAGTCGAAAAAATAAAACCATCTGAAAAAAGAGAATTTAAATTTATTTTAAATACGGATTTTGATGAAAATAATATCTATGTTGATGGTATAAATCCTGTATATGTTATTGGAGCCGAGAAATGGGAAGGTGAATAAATGAATGATGTATTGAAAGAATTGAAATCTATTGCAGAAAAAATTTATGATGATTTAGAGAAATCGAGAATACCAAATTTGCAATTGCCAGCAAGAACAAAAAGCAATATAAGATTTGATGAACGTTATAGGGTGTGGAAATACGGCAACCAAAGGATAACGAGATCGGCAGTTTCATTGCCAGGGGCTTACATGATTTTGAGAACAGTCTATACCCTTGATTTCATACGCCAGATGATTGAACAACATAAGACATCAACTTTAAGAGAGCTATATTATATTTCAGAGGGATGGGGAGAAGCTAAATTTTATACACAAGATGAATCAGATAAACTTGCAGAAGACTTAGAAATTTTAACAAAAAAACTTAGAGAAGATTTAAAATTGCGTCCTGAAGAAGACGGCGCCCGTGTTATTGGCGATATCGTTATAGAAGAAAGAACAAGAAAAGGAGAGAAACGTAGAATACATTGTCAGGATGATGTTGGAGACAGTGGCTACAGTATTCCATATAATGTTGAAAAAGAGAAAATAAAATTTATTGAAACAAATGCCAATAAAATTATAGCAATAGAGACGGGAGGTATGTTTGACCGCTTGGTTGAAAATGAATTTGATGAAAAAAGCAATTCAATACTTATCCACTTAAAAGGACAACCTGCAAGAAGCACGAGGAGATTCATAAAAAGATTGAATGAAGAATTAAATTTGCCAGTTATAGTATTTACAGATGGCGATCCGTGGAGTTATCGCATATTTGCAAGTGTTGCTTATGGAGCTATAAAGACGGCACACATCTCTGAATATCTTGCAACGCCTTCAGCCCAATTTTTAGGAGTGACACCATCTGATATACTTGCATACGAATTGCCATCAGATGAATTAACAAAAGAAGATATAAATGCATTGAAATCAGAGCTCAATGACCCCCGTTTCCATGATGAATTCTGGATAAATGAGATAAAAACGCAACTTGAAGTAAAGAAAAAATCAGAACAGCAAGCATTAGCGAAATATGGGCTAAATTATGTTACTGATGTTTATCTGCCAGAAAAATTAGCAGAGATGGGATATGAGATGTAAGATTATATTGAATTAAATATTTTTATATTCTTTTTGCTTTGCAAACTTCACATACCGAATATATTAAATAAACAAAATGAAATTAAAATAATGCTTGTAAAAGATATAAGAAATTGTAGGGAGATAGTCTCTAAGGATAATACAATCCTGAAAGAATTACTGAGCCCATTAAAAGATGATGTAAAGATAAGGTATAGTCTTGCTCATGCCAAAGTGTCACCTGGAGGAATAACATTACCCCATAGGCTTAAAAGCACCGAAGTATATTATATTTTAGAGGGGAATGGAAAAATGCGTATAGATGATGAATGGAGAGAAGTTCGCAAAGGAAACATTATTTACATTCCTCCTGGCTCAATACAACAAATTAAAAATATTGGCAATGAAACCCTTGCTTTTTTATGCATAGTCGATCCTGCGTGGAGAGTTGAAAATGAAGAGATATTAGATGAAAATGTATAAATTGTATGTATACCATGCTGGAGAAGATGACCCAAAAAAATGTACGGCAAAAAAACTGGCGAGGTTTGGATTAATAAAAATTGTTAATAGGCTTAACCAAATTCCAAAAAATTCGATTTTGCTCAGTCCATTTTCAAAAAAAGCTTTGTCACCTGAAGATAAAAATTTTAAGAGTATATCTGCTATAGATTGTTCATGGAAAAATGCTGAGCACATATTTTCAAAAGTTAGAAATAAGAATATAAGAGCATTGCCATTTTTAATTGCTGCAAATCCAGTAAACTATGGGAAAGTTTTGAAATTGAGCACTGTGGAGGCGCTTGCCTCCGCCCTCTATATACTTGGCGAGGAAGAGTATGCAAGTCTTTTATTGAGTAAATTTAAATGGGGATTGGGCTTCATAAAGTTAAATGAGTTGCCGCTAAAAGATTATAAAAAAGCAAAAAATAGTAAGGAAGTCATAAAGGCAATGAATGAATATTTGGAGTAGGCGATATTCTCTTCTCTCAAATAAGTTTTTGCTCTTCATCTAATTAAAGAGAGCCGATAGTTTTAATAATGAGAAAAAATTACATGTTTGAGGATTAAAATGAGAAAGGCAATAGCAATTATGTTGATGAGTATGTTTTTATTTGGTGCCAGCCTAGCAGGAATAAATAATGTAAAAGAGATTGCAAAAAATACCGCACAAAATGTAATAGAAAAGACATATACATTTTCTCCACCAGAAGTGAAAAGCGAAGGAAACTATCTCATAGTATCTGCAAACAATGCCCAAGCAACGATGCGAGAAGGTTATCCAATAATGCCATATAAAGTTGCTATCTTTCATTTTCCTGCTGGAACAAAAGTTGCTGTGAAATCATCTATAGGAAATGTAAATGAAATGAAATTAGATAAAAAAATAGCTCCATATCCAACCTTAACTTTGCTAAATTCAAATGAAAAGCCAGTAATAAAAGAAGGAGATGTCTATAGTAAAGGAGAGATATATCCAGAGAAATGGGTGGAATGGAGAGCCACAGTAGGATTATACAATGGCAAGCATGTTGTAACGTTGTCGGTATTTTCATATCCATATAGGTATGATACAAAAGAAAATAAACTAATTTATACAGACAAAATAAATTAAAAAAAAAATTATAAGAACCAAAAGAAAATAAT
>JAGGSX010000200.1 GCA_021158865.1 Thermoplasmata archaeon | reverse complement strand
AAGATAAAATTGAAGAGCTATATACCAATTTAAGCAATTTATTAAAAGAAAAAGTAAAAAATGTTGCATCTGAAGGAATTGAAAAGATTGTGAAGCTAAATAAATTAATTCCAGCAGGTCTCCCAATATTGCCGCCCTTTGGATGGTGGTGCACCCTTAATGTATGGTATATGGAAGTTAGCGGATATATACCATACTTCAAAGTAATTGATGTTTCTTCAGAGACAATGCCAAATGCCATTAAAGGTGGAGAAGCAATAGAATATGTTAGAAAATTTATTCCAGATGAAGATGAAAGAGCTATAAAAATAGATGGACTTACAATAGGTTATCACAAGCCAATATCTTTTGGTTTTAAAACAGGAACATTTATCATTGTTCCACCGGGTAAAACAGGAGTTGGAGATAGAATTGGAGGATATGATGAAAAAAATTATGGAATAAAATGAATAAAAATGGATTCTTTCTTCCGATAAAATTATTCATAAGCATTGCAATAATTGCAATTATAATAACTTTAACATTCTCATTCTGGAAGGTTGCAGAAAAAAATTTAGCTGAAAAAGAATTGGAAAAAGAAATTGACAAAGTCATAGCAAATGTTGAGACAATGAGTGGTTATTATAGGGATGTTTACAATTATCTTGATGAAAATGGAAGCAAAAGAGAAATTGAAATAACTTTGCCTTCCAGCATTGAATACGTTTCTTTTGGTGGAAATGCTGATGGCAATATTGTCAGTGATGGAAAATGCATTTTTTATAAAATAAATGGAAAGAGCATGCACGTCAAATGGCTGGAAAATATAAAATTTAGAAAAGGAATAAAAAATGGAATATGGATTCCATCAGAAGAACCATTTGTAATTAAAAAAGCAGGGAATTACCGTTTAATATTTGAAAATGTAAGGCAGGGAAACGACAAATTTGTTATAATTTATTCACAGACATAAAAGATTTATTATATGTTATGTTTATCATTATGCTGAAATTTATAGCAATTGCTGGCTTAATGCTCGCCCCATTTGCAAGTGCCGGTTTTATCTCATCGGATATGCTGCTAAGCGCCGACCAGCCGGCGGCTGTGCCTGCTGACGGGAGCGTGGTTATGGATGCAAAAATTAATTTTAGCTGGGGTTTTGGAGCCATTTTTCCTATGCCTTTAACAATTTATCTGGAGCCTGAGGATGTTCCAGAATGGCTTTCTGTAAGCGTTTCTCCTCAAAGTTTTACCATAACACCAGCTGGATTGAGAGGAGGGGCAATTGAAAAAGATGTTACAATAAGGCTAACTTCAAAAGAAGAGACAGATGCCTTTGTTTTATACTCTTTCACCTTACATGCATATACAAATGGAAGTTTTTTAATAAAAGGAGCCGAAGATAAAAAATCAGTAAATGTTATGCAGGATTTTTATGATAAAGGCATAAGAATTGACAGTCCTAAAAAAATTAGAATTTCAAATGGAGGGAGTAAAACAATATATGTTAATATCACAAATAATTGCAATGCTCCTGTAACAATATGCTTCCAGCAAGAGAATGAAACAAATATGTTTGAATTTTCATACGAAAATGGAACAATCATACCATCAAAAGTTCAGAAATCATTGCCCATTACAATAAATGCCAAAAAAGTTGGCACTCAAGAAATACCATTTAGAATAATTTACTATCCAACAGGATATGAAGACAAAAAAAATTCGGTTTCCACAACAATTACTATTGAAAGCTATGGAACGGGTTCCTCATTTGTTGCACTTGAAATAGCAATTTTTGTAATAATTGTTGCTTCAATTCTCATATTTGTATGGAAAAGAATGAAATGATGGATTTAATAAAAAAGCATGAAGAATATCGTCTTTCTGGAATAAATTTAATTTCATCTGAAAACAGAATGAATGAAAGGGCTCTGGTTGCATTATCAAGTGATTTGGCAGGTAGATATGGAGATAAGTGGTATGGAGGAAGTGAATATTCAATCAAAATTTATGAAAATGTAATCAAACTTACAAAAAAATTGTTTAAAGTAAGGCATGCCATAGTAACACCATTATCTGGGAATTTATGCAACCTTGCAGTAATTTTTTCTTTTAGTAAGCCAGGAGATAAAATAGCTGGAATACCAAAAGAAAAAGGGGGTTATCCATTTGGATATGAAAAATTCAACCGTAAGTTGTATAAAATTTCAATGAGGGGATATGAAATAGATGTTGAAAAAATTAGGAGACAGGATGTTTCTTTTGTTTTATTGGCTTCATCCATATTTTTATTTCCTCATCCAGTTAAGAAAATTTCGGAAATTTTTGATTCAATAATTGTATATGATGCTTCTCATGTCTTGGGTTTGATAGCAGGAGGAGAGTTTCAACAGCCATTTAAAGAAGGAGCATCTGTGGTTATAGGCTCAACCCATAAAACTTTTCCTGGTCCTCAGGGAGGAATTGTTTTAACAAATGACGATGCCATAAATGAAAAATTGGAAGAATATTTACTATTTAATTTTGATGCTGGTATAGGTTTAATTGACAACATGCATATAAATAGAATTGCATCATTGGGTATTGTGATGGAAGAGATGATTGAAAAAGGAAAAAATTACGCGAAACAAACAATAAAGAATGCAAAAAGATTGGCTTCCTTCTTACATGAAAATGGCTTACGTGTTAAATATCCCGAAAAAGGATATACAGAAAGCCATCAAATATTGCTTGATATGAATAAAAAACAGGCTTATAAATTTTTTAAAGAACTTGAAAAAAATAAGATATTTATTGATTGCATTGGAAGAATAGGAGTTGCAGAAGCAACGCACATAGGAATGAAGGAAAAAGAAATGGATGAAATAGCGGAAATGATGATAGATGTGCATGAAGGAAAGAATGTTAGAAAAAGAGCAATGGAACTTGCAATGAGATTTTATTATTAATCTCTTCCCAATTCAATCATTCGAAGTAATGGCTTTCTTGCCTTTTTTATAATTTCGTCATCAATAACCACTTCTGGCTCCATGGTTTCCAAGCTTTTTATTATACCCTCCAAAGTTATTTTTTTCATTGTTGGACATATTGCATGGCTAAGGCAATAAAATTTTTTATCTGGCATCTCTTTACTCATGCGATAGCATAACCCAATTTCTGTTGCGACTATGAATTCTTTTTCATTGCTTTCTTTTGCATATCTAACCATTCCTTCTGTTGATGCAACTTTATCTGCTACATCAATAACATCTGGAGTGCATTCAGGATGAGCCATTATAACTGCATTCGGATGCTTTTCCTTCTCTTTTTCTATATCCTCAACAGATATAGCTTCATGGGTTGGACAAAAGCCATGCCATAAAATCATTTCTTTGCTTACAAATCTTTTTACATATTTACCAAGATTCTCATCTGGAATAAAAATAATGCCATCTGGCATACTTTTTACAACTTTTACAGCATTGGCTGATGTGCAACATATATCTGCTATTGCTTTAGTTTCGGCAGTTGTATTTACGTAGGCAACAACATCCATTTTCTTCTCTTCCCTCATTTTTTTTAATTCTGTAGTGTTAACCATTGCCGCCATGGGGCATTTTGCTCCTGCTTCTGGATGCAAAACGATTTTATCTGGATTTACTATTTTTGCTGATTGAGCCATGAAGTCCACGCCACAAAAAACAATAACGCTTGCATCTGTCTTGCTTGCTTCTATAGCTAAGCCAAGAGAATCTCCAATAAAGTCGGCAACATCCTGCACTTCTGGGCGTTGATAATTATGGGCTAAAATAATCGCATTTCTTTCTTTCTTAAGCTTTTTAATTTTTTCTATTTTATTCACGAAGGTATATGAAAGGAAATATAAAAGTTTGGTGGCAAATTTCTAAAAATTTAGAAAGACATAAAAAGAATAATAAATTTTTTCTTGGAGGCGATGGGAATATGGCAAAAGTTACGATGGGGGAAATTAAGAAAACAATTGCAATAGCGATAGCAGGAGCATTTGGTTTCATCATAGCATTGCTATGGAAAGATGTAATCACAGGGATAATGAAGCTTGCTGGAATATGGTCAGAAGGCTGATATAAAGATTGGGGAGCAGCAGGAATAGGAATAATAACTGTAGTCATAATAACAATAATATGCGTTGTTGGCATTGTATACATATCTAAATGGGGAGGCGTTGAAAAAAACTAACTTCTCCTTATTTTTTATTGAAAGAAAAAGCAGTAAATGTTTTTAATGAAAATTTCATTACAATCATGATTGAGAAAACTTTAGGGCAAGTTTTAAATGAAACTGCTGAAAAATATCCAGATAATGAAGCTTTGGTATATTTAAATGGTCCTCGATATACCTATAAGCAATTCAAGGAGATTGTTGATAAAGTTGCTAAAGGATTGATTAAACTTGGAGTAAAAAAAGGAGAGCATGTTGCAGTATGGGCATATAATGTTCCAGAGTGGGTCATCCTTCAATTTGCTACTGCAAAAGTTGGCGCAGTTTTGGTTACTGTGAATACATATTATAAGGCAAATGAGCTTGAATATTTATTGAAGCAATCAGATACAAAATTTCTTTTTTTGGTTGATAAATTTAAGGATGTGAGCTATATTGAAACTTTATATAAAATAATGCCCGAAATTAAGGAAAATAAAAAATCAGAGAAATTTCCATATTTTGAAAAAGCCGTATATCTCGGAACAAAAAAATTTGATGGCTTATTAAATTTTGATGATGTAATTAATATGGGAAAAGATGTGAAAGATGAAAAATTGCATTCTATTGAAAAATCATTAAAATGCCATGATGTTGTCAATATGCAATATACATCTGGAACAACTGGCTTTCCTAAAGGGGTTATGCTTACGCATTATAATATAATAAACAATGCATATTGGGTTGGCAAATATATTGGATTAAGCAACAAAGACAGGATGTGCATACCAGTGCCATTTTTTCATTGCTTTGGTTGTGTTTTATCCACCCTAAATTGCGTAATTTATGGTGCTACTATGGTTCCAATAGAGATATTTGATGCTGAAAAAGTTTTAAAGGCAGTTGATAAAGAAAAATGCACGGCTCTGCAAGGTGTTCCAACAATGTTTATTCGCGAGCTAAATCATCCTGATTTTAAAAAATACGATTTATCTTCATTACGCACAGGCATAATGGCGGGGGCGCCATGCCCCATAGAAGTTATGAGACGTGTTATGGATGACATGCATGCAAAAGAAATAACCATTGCCTATGGATTGACAGAAGCCTCACCTGTTATAACAATGACAAAGAGAGACGATGATATTCAAAAACGTGTTGAAACGGTTGGAAAGCCATTGCCTCATATAGATGTCAAAATAATTGACCCTAAAACAGGAAATGAATTGCCTCCAAATGTGCCCGGTGAGTTAATTTCAAGAGGCTATAACACAATGAAAGGTTATTATAAAATGCCTGAAGCAACTGCAGATGCAATAAAAAATGGATGGTTGCATAGCAAAGACCTTGCTGTTATGGATGAAGATGGCTATATAAAAATTTTGGGAAGAATTGATGATATGATAATAAGGGGAGGGGAAAATGTTTATCCACGAGAGATTGAAGAATTTTTATATACCCATCCAAAAATAAAAGATGTTGCAGTTGTTGGTGTTCCTCATAGCGAGTATGGAGAAGAAGTGGCAGCATTCATTCAATTAAAAGAAGGAATGAAGGCAAACATTGATGAAATAAAACAATATTGTAAGGAAAATATAGCGAGATATAAAATTCCAAAATATATATTCTTCATAAATGAATGGCCCATGACAGCAAGTGGTAAAATACAAAAATTTAAATTAAGAGAAATAGCAAAAGAAAAGATAGGAAGAAAATAAAAGCAACGATTAAATATTTTCATCTAAATAATACCTTATGGAATTTAAAAAAATTGTATTTGTTGCAATTGTTGTTTCAATAATGGCAATTCCATCAAAAAGTTTTACTAAGATGGAAAGATTAGAAAAAACAGGAAATGACGAACTTTTTGACAAAATTATTACGAAAATCATGCAGTTTGGGAGAATACCTGCTGTGAGTGCTGCCATAATAAAAGGCAACAATGTAACATGGAAAAAAGGATTTGGCTTATATGATGTTGAAAATGAGAAAGAAGCAAATAAAGATACAATTTATTTAGTTGCTTCCATATCAAAAACAGTTACAGCAACAGCTATAATGCAGTTGTATGAAAAAGGATGTTTTAAATTGGACGATGATGTCAATAAATATCTTCCATTCATTCTCAGAAATCCAGAATACCCTAATAAACCAATAACTTTCAGAACGCTGCTTGCCCATCGCTCCAGCCTTGCAGAAGACCCTCCTGCATTTTATGCTTATATTCCCGGTGATTTTCCTTTACCAGATTATCCATATCCATGGCTGAGGGAATATTTAGTGCCTGGAGGAATAAATTATAAACCCCAAGTCTGGACAGATAAGCCACCAGGATATGAAATGAATTATGCAAATGTTGGCTATGCAGTTTTAGGTTATCTTGTACAATCACTTTCCAACCAATCTTTTGAAGATTATTGCCAAAAAAACATATTTGAGCTATTGGATATGAAAAATACAAGTTTTCATTTATCTGGTGTAAATATAAGCAGGGTTGCAGTTCCCTATGTTTTACGGGATGATAAGCTGTATCCATTGCTGCAATATGGAATTATAGATTACCCAGCCGGCGGCTTGCGGACAACTGTTATAGATTTATCCCATTTTTTGATAGCCCATATAAATGATGGAATATATAATGGGGTAAGAATATTGAGCAAAGATAGCATAGATGAAATGCACAAAATACAATATTATGGAAATAATAGATATAATTTTGATTATGGACTTGGATGGCAGATATGGAAGAGAGGAGGAAAAACGTATATAGGGCATACTGGCGGGCTATACGGTGTGGCTACAAAAATGGTTTTCAGAAAATCTGATAATGTTGGAATAATATATTTTATGAATAGAGGTGTAGATGGGGTAAAAGAATGGATTGCATTTTCTTTAATAGAAAATTTGTTATTCTGGAAGGCTGATGGAATGAAAATTTCTCAATTGCCAAGCATATTCAAAATTGAAGAAGTGATGAATGAAAACAGGAATTTACTTCCCAAAGATTATAAATTAAATGAAAGGAGCATTTATGATGTAATAAATTCTCTCAGATTTAACATAGCCAGTAAAAAATAAAAATGATTGCATATTTATTTACATGAAAAAAATAATTGTATTGATTGTTTCTTTAATTATGATTATATCCATAGATGCGTCTTTCAATTCTACAAAAATTAAAAATGAGGAAGCAAACATAATTTTACCAAACATTGAGATAAGAGATAGAGGAAATCACATAAACATATTGATGGAAAATGCCAGTTATTTAAGAATTCCGGGGCAGCCAGTAATTCCATATTATAAAAAAATCATTACCATTCCATTTGGCTCAGACGCTAAAGTTTATTGTAAACCAGTAGAATTAAATAAAATGTTTTTAAATAAAAGCATCCAAATTGGTAAGCCATTTTATCATTATGGATATGAAAAATATGTTTTTACAAATTTTGAATGGCAAAAGAGATGGTAT
>JAGGSX010000031.1 GCA_021158865.1 Thermoplasmata archaeon | reverse complement strand
ACATAAGCACTTACATGACAATTTCTTTATTCATTCTGATTAAATCGACAAACCCACCGAAAACATAAAGGTTATATAATGGTATGAAATACACTTTCAGCATGGTAACAGTGGAAGAAAGCTTGTGCAGAATAGAAATAATAAAGCGTGGGAATGAATTTGTTGCAAGGGCAGAGACGCAGGGAGGCATAAAAGAATATAGGAATATTGTATTTGAAGATATGCTCCGTGAGCTATTCATAGACCTGCAGGAAGAATTTGGAGAATTGTGATGGTTGTCAAGGACAGAATAGGAAGGAAAAGATATATTTTATTCTCTACTGGAGGACAAAAAAAAGCGGAGATTATAAAAGTTATTAAAAACAAAGCTTATCTTGTTTTTTATAATAAAAAATACGGAATTGTGAGATGCAAACATACTGAAAAGGAAAACATAATCAAATTCCTTTCATCAACTGGATTTAAAACAATAAAAACATCAGGAACAATAAAAACTTTGAAAGAAGTCATAAAAAATAACTGATAAAATCTGCTATATTATTTCCATCGATGAAAAACAATAAGAAATTTTATTAAATAAACTACGTTATTTAACAATGACTGATGAAACAAAAGATGTTGTGTATCAAATTTTGAGATTGTTGAGAGAGAATGCTATAAAAATATTGATGGGTATAAGAGAAAATGAAAAGATAAGATGGAAGGAATTGCAGGAAATAACAAAAATGCCAACTGCAACATTCAACAGAGCCCTGTCTGCATTGCAAGAAATACATTTTATAAAAAAAGAAGATAACCTTTATCAACTCACATGGACTGGAAAATTGGTATCTGATGCTTTGGTGCTAATAGGATGGCGGCTGGCTGAGGCGGGCGAGCAGGTAAAAGATTTTGTTGCTGAAGAGTTGCTTGCAAAGGATATTTCAATGGCTATTATCGTCTTGCTTTTTATAAGCATTAAAAGGAGGGGCAAATTAAATATAGAAGCTTTTGAAAAGAGCATGGAAGATGAGATGAAGGTTGCAAAAAGTATTCTTGAAGAATATGAGAAAGATGGATATATTGAAATAAAAGATGGGTGGATTATTTCAAAAGAAAAAATGAATGAACTTGATATAAGCAAGATATTCAAATGAAAATTATTTATTTCACTTTGTTATTCATATCATGCTTCCAACAATGAATGAATTTGATTTTGGGAAAAAGAATGTTATTCTTAGAGTTGATATTAACTCGCCATTGAATCCCAGCACACTTGATATAATAGACAATTGGAGAATAAAAAAGACCATTCCAACAATAAAAGAGCTAAAAGATAAAAATGCTAAGGTTATAATTCTTGCTCATCAAGGAAGACCTGGCAAATGGGATTTTACAAGCCTTGAAAAGCATTCGAAAGAATTAAGCAGACTTATGAATGAAGAAATAAAATTTGTTGATGATGTTTATGGAGAAAAAGCAATTGATGAAATAAAAAATATGGAAAATGGCGATATTTTAATGCTTGACAATGTAAGAAAATGCAAGGAAGAGATGGAAAAGAAAAGTGTTGAAGAACATTCAAAAGCGGAGATGGTAAAGCAACTTTCTAAATATGCAAGCGTTTTTGTAAATGATGCATTTGCTGCTGCCCACAGACAGCAATGCTCGTTGGTAGGATTTATCCCTGTTTTGCCATCTTTTGCTGGTAGACTGATGGAAAAAGAAATAAAAAATCTTGATAAAATGATGAAAGAAGCAGATAGGCCACGATTATTCATATTCGGTGGAAGCAAATTCGAAAATTCAATAGAAGTTATAAAAAATTTGATTGAGAAGGATGTAGCAGATAAGATTGCTCTTGGGGGAATGCCTGCAAATGCCTTTCTTGCTTCTCAGGATAAGATAGATATGGAAGTGGAAAAAGAAATAAAAAATGAAATAAAAAATATAGCCAATAGATATGGAAATAAAATTGTCCTTCCTGTTGACATGGTTTATGAAGATGGAGAACATTTTATTGAGGAAAAAAAGAAAGCAGGAAATGACATTGGTAGCAATACCATAGATATTTTCAAAGAAGAGATTAAAAATGCGGCAAGCATATTAATATCAGGACCAATGGGAATTTTTGAGAAAAAAGAATTCAGCATGGGAACAAAAGAAGTTCTCAAGGCAATTTCAGGAAGCAATGCATTTTCCATAGCGGGCGGCGGGCACACGGTGGCAGCCATAAACATGTTCAATCTTGCTGATGGCTTTTCTTATATATCAACAGGCGGTGGCTCGCTTGAAAGATTTTTGATGGGAAAAACATTGCCAGTGATAGATGCATTGATAAAATTTAAAAAGAGATAGACATTTCGCATTCATGGGTAATATTGTTCATGTTGTTGGAACGGGGACAATAGGAGAGCCATTGATAGGCTTGCTTTGTGATATGAAAGAAGAGCTTGGTATAGATGAAATCACATTTTATAAGCATAGGCCAGTTTTGACAGATAGAGCAAAAATAAAGAGTTTGATAAGGAGGGGTGGAAATTTGGTTGTTGGAAAAGAAAAAATGGATGAATTCAGAGAACTTGGTGTTGAGCCAGTTTATGAAGCTGAAGAAGCAATAAAAAGAGCGGACATTGTTGTTGATTGTGCTCCAAAAGGAATTGGCTTGGAAAATAAGGAAAAATTTTATAAAAAGTATGAAAATGAGGTTACAGCATTTCTTGCTCAGGGTTCAGAATTTGGTTTTGGAAAACCCTATGCATTGGGTATAAATGATAAAGCAATTACTGATAAAGATAAATACATTCAGATATTGAGTTGCAATACCCATAATATTGCAGTTGCAATAAAAAGCATCGGTTTTTCTAATGATGATGAAAATGATTTTGTTTTTGGCAGGTTTGTGTGCATAAGGAGAGCCAGTGATATATCTCAAGAAGGCAGTTTTATTCCATCTCCGTATGTAAATGAACATAAGGATAAAAAATTTGGAACACATCATGCAAGGGATGTATGGCATGTTTATAACACCCTTGGATATGACTTGGATGTTTTTTCATCAGCATTGAAAATTAACACCCAATACATGCATTCAATATGGTTTGATATAAAAGTTAAGGGAAAGATAGATGAAGAGGAGGTGATACAACGCTTCATAGATAATCCAAGAGTAGCAATCACATATAAAAAATTATCAAGCCTTGTTTTTTCTTTTGGAAGAGACCATGGACATTATGGAAGAATATTGAATCAAACTGTTGTTGTTGTTCCAACTATAAGGGTTAGAAACGAAAATGAAGTTTTCGGCTTTTGCTTCACGCCGCAGGACGGCAATTCATTGTTAAGCAGTATGTCAGCCATACTCATGAAATTGTATCCAGATAAAGAAGAATATAAAGATAAAATGGAGAAGCTATCTCCATTTTTATTCAGAGAGGTTTAGCCGAATATAAAGCCCATGCCTTCGCTGGCTGCCTCCTCATCTTCTACAAATTTTTTGTTTATTTCTTCTTCTTTTTCTTTTGGCAATCTTTTTCCTTTCAAAATTTCTTCAGCTTTTTTTATTGCATCCTCGCTCCCTTCAATCTTCAAAAAAATTTTATTTCCTTCCTTTCCCAGAGACTTTGCATCTCTTGTCCATATACTCTGCCTCGATATCAAATCATCTTTCTTTGCCTCTTCAATCATACCTTCATTCTCTTTCTCTATTTCAAATATTGCATAAACCATGAGAAGAAAGAAAAAATAATATATGAAATTATCCCTTTCTTCAGCCCTTTTAGAAAAAGCGCTGGCGGAAAAATGTATCAGTTTTCTTTTTGGGATGAAACACTTTCTTTGCACCCCTTTAAAAAAGGGTTCAAGAAAGATTTAAATAACCAGTTGTTATAAAAATGTAAATGAATTCTAATAGTGCAAATCTTGGTTTTGAACAAAAAATGTGGCAGGCAGCAGATAAACTAAGAAGCAACATGGATGCTGCCGAGGGTGGAACTTATGAGGATGTTCCCGGATTCTGTAAATCTGCAACCATTGAGGAAATAAGAAAACACAATTATATTCTCACTCCCGGAAGATACGTTGGCTTCCCAGAGGAGGAGGAAGACGAGGAGCCCTTCGATGAAAAAATGGCACGTTTCACAAAAGAATTTGCAGAACAATTCAAGAGGTTAAAGGAACTTGAGGATGAAATAAGAAAGAATTTGGAGGTATTGAGAGGGGAGGTGTAATAACATGAGTGAGATAATATTTCTGGCAATGGGGTTTTTGATGGGTATATTTGCAGGGCTAATTGCAGGTTACTTTTTTGGGAAGAGTAATGCATATAAGTCAGTTGATTTATCACAGCAGAGCCAAACAATAACAAATCTTACAAATCAGCTAACTGAGATGAAGATAAAATTTGAAGAAATAGAAAAATCTAGAGAAGAGAAGGAAGAACTTAGAAATAAGTTAGACAAAGAAAGAGAGAAACGGTTGAAGGAGTGGATGGATCAAACAAATAAGTTATTCAAAGAATTGAGTGATAAAAGTGAAAAAACTATGGAGGAGAAAGACAAGAGAATTAAGGAGTGGATGGATCAAACAAAGAAATTTTTTGAAGAACAAAAGAAAAATACAGAAAAATTCTTGGAGGAGCAAGGAAAGTCAAGAGAAGAAATAGAGAAAAAGAGAGATGCACAAATCAAGGATATGAGGAATATAATTAATAGGGTTACACGAACAATTGGTGGAACTCAAAAGAGGGGCCAAGTTGGAGAGAATCTTCTCAGAGAGGTTTTATCTCATTCAATTAAAGCAGGTGTAGTCAAAGAAAACTTAAAGGTTAATGGTGGAGAGGTTGAGTTTGCATGGAATCTAGAAGATGGAAAATATATTCCGATAGACTCAAAATTGCCAGATGTATTTGACCTTGTTGAAAAATATAATGCATCCGAAGATTTAGAAGAACAACAGAAATATAGAAAAACAATAATCAACAAAGTGAAGAGAGAGATTAAAAGAGTACAGAAATACCAAAATCTAAGTAATACAATAGATACTTGTTTACTGGTTGTACCTGAAGCCGTACTAGAAATAGCTCCAAGCTTGGCAGCAATTGGCAGAGAGTCGAATGTTTTTGTATGCACATACAAGGACATATTCCCTATTGCCCATATGATACAAGAACAATATATAAGATTTAAAGAAGAAGGAGATATTGGTGCATATAAACAAATTATCCAATCTCTGTTTTCTATCCTAGATAAAATTAACAAAAAAACAGAGGTTATTGAAAGGGCAGTTAAAACAATAAAAAATGCCAATGATTCCATTAAAGAAGAAGTTATAAAAGGAAAAAGACAAACAGTAATCGAAATAGATGGAGAGAATGATGAATGAAAAAATAAATCCAAATTCAAACAAACTGAAAATTTTCCAGAAAAGACAGGATTTGAGCCCTTTCTTCAGCCCTTTTAGAAAAAGCGCTGGCGGAAAAGAACTAATACACTTTTTGGATGGCAAGCCTTTTCTAAAGGCTTGCAAGAAACACTTTCTTGCAAAAACTTATTATGTAATAATGGATAATGTATCATGCCTGAAGCGATAACTAAGGAAGAATTTGAGAAATTAAAAGAAGAAGTGGAGCATCTTAAAGAAAATATAGCAATATTGTCAAATCCAGAGATATTGGAAAAAATTATGGAGGCAAGAAAAAGGATGGATGAAGGCAAAGGAATATCGTTAGAAGAATTAACCAAGGATATTTTAGGGAAAAATGAGTTATGAAGTTTTTATTGATCCAAAAGCTGCTGAATATCTTAAAAAATTAGATATTACTATCTCTGAAAGAATTTTGAAGAGTTTATGGAAATTAAAAGAAAAGCCAAGAACATTTGGAAAGGCTTTAGTTGGTATAAATCTCAGGTTTTTGCGGGTTAGCGATTATAGAATACTATATGAAATTATAGAAAAAGATAGAGAAGTGAGGGTGTTTTTTATTGGGCATAGAAAAAATATTTACCGAAAATTGTAGTTGCAAAAATTTCCAGAAAAGACAGGATTTGAGCCCTTTCTTCAGCCCTTGCACCCCTTTAAAAAAGGGTTGCGTCCTAAAATACATCAGTTCTTTTAGGATGAAGCACTTTTTTAAAGGGCTCTTCCCGAAGCTTTTCTTTTTTTGAAAAGAAAAAGGGCTCCTCTCTAAACATTTTTATTTGTGTTAGCATTATCACAGCATGAAAGAGTTGATTATAGATGTAGTATTTATGGTGTATATAGCAATAATATTACCAATCGCCTCATTTCTTTATCTTGCCTATGCATTTACAAATTTAAATAGTATTTTTATAATAGCAGGGCTAACAATATTATGGGCTGTTATGATTCCATATCCTGTATATAAATACATAAACATGAAATTTTTATATAACAAATGATTTTGCATCATGCAAATTGATAAAAAGGACTTCTTGGGGCTTTATGCAGGTATAGGAGATGTCATTGAAAATGGAAAAAGGATTGGAGAATGCATATTTAACCTTGAAATAGTAATGTCAGGTAAAATAGAAGCAGAGGGATTGCTTGTAGAATTTACTGAAGGAAATGCCGATTTTTCTGGAAAAAATAAAAAATTTAAAATATCAGGAGTCATAAGCAGAGACCATACATATTATACAACAGAATTTACGTGCATCACAAATCCATCGATATATCCAAAATTTGTTGTGCCTGATCCAGATGAAATATTTAAAAATTTGAAAGTCGGCTCAGAATCTGATTCTTAAAAATTCCTCTCTCTTTTTTGTTTTCCTGAAATGCAGAATGAATTTTGTTCCTTTGCTAACCAAACTTTCAACCTTTATTTTTCCTCCATATCTATCCATCAATTTTTTTACTATATATAACCCAATTCCACTTCCCTTGCTGTTTTGTTTCCATCCCTCTTCAAATATCTTATCTATAAATTCTTCTGGTATTCCTTTACCATTGTCTTCAATTATAACTTCATATATCTCATTAATATTCTTTCCATAAACATTTATTTTTTTAGCTTGAGAATGTTCTATGGCATTTCCAATTATATTTGAAAATATCTCGCCCACAAAATCATCAGCAACAACAGAAGCAGGAGCAACACTGCATTCCATTTCAATGCCAGCCTGCGCCGCCGCAGGGCGGAGGCTCGAGCATATCTTATTTATCTCGCTATCGAGCCTGATTTTCTTTAACCTTTTTCCTTTTTTTATCTCCTGCATTTTTCTAACGGATTCTATAAGTTTGTTCCCTTCTTCAATTGCTTTCTTTGCCTTTTCAACCTTTTCCTTCTGTCTTTTCCCAATGTTTGCTTTTTCAAGCAATCCAAGATAACCTAAGGCAATCTCATTTTTGTTGTAGATATCATGTCTCAGCAATGAATTATAAAATTCGGCTTCATCCATTTTTTCTTTTTCTTCTGTTACATCTTCCATCACAAGCATTATTTTCTTTCCAATTTCCCATGCACTTTCTTTAATCCATTTTTCATTCCATTTTGTTATATAACTTCTAATCTTTCCTTCTTTAATATTAGCAAGCAAATCTTGGTGAGGGGAAAAATTATTTATATTCTTTCCAACAATTTCGTTTCCATAGCCAGTCAATTCCTCAAATTTTTTACTTATTTCAACTATTTTTCCATCCTCATTTAAAAAACATAAAGG